>JBBIMX010000001.1:0-67153 GCA_037444165.1 Deltaproteobacteria bacterium
GTTGCCCAGGATTTCTCGTACGACTTGCATGTGTTAGGCACGCCGCCAGCGTTCGTTCTGAGCCAGGATCAAACTCTCCAGTTTATTTTTTAAAGACAGAGACCCAAAACGAATAACCCCTCTATTCTATTTTCAAAGAACAAATGATATTCGCAATTTATATATATTAAACTATAATTTTTTTTTGTCAAGAGGAAAAAATGAATTTAAAAATTCTCTTTATTTTCAATAAGTTTGATTCGATGAAATTTTTTCTTACCTGCCCTCAACAGGATCTCACCCCTATCATTAAAATCGTTAAGGGTGATGAGATGATCGAAATGGTCAATTCTTTTTTTATTGAGATATCCACCTCCCTGAAGAATCAACCTTCTCGCTTCAGAGCTCGATTTTGAAAGACCCGAAATTTCAAATAGTTTAAATATCGGAATCCCGTCTATGATCTTCTTCCTTTCAATAAAAGTGGTTGGAATCGCATCTTCCCTTGCCTCCATTTCCGAGAAAAGCACTTTTGAAGCATCCCGGGCTTTCTCTGCCTCCTCTTGCCCATGAACAATCTTTGTGGCTTCAAAAGCCAGAGCCTCCTTAGCCTTTCTTATTTCGGCCCCTTTTAATTTTCCATACTCCCGGACTTCTTCCATCGGGAGAAAAGTAAATAAGGATAAGAATCGTTCCACATCCCTATCATCCGTATTCATCCAGAACTGATAATATTCATAGGGTGAGGTTCGATTGGGATCTAACCAAACCGCTCCCTTTTCGGTCTTCCCCATTTTTTTCCCATCGGCCGTCTTGATGAGGGGAAAAGTGATCCCATAGGCCTGTTTTCCCTCGAGTCGGCGAATCAGGTCAATTCCAGCCACAATATTCCCCCATTGATCACTTCCACCCATCTGAATCGAACACTGATAATGCTTGAAGAGGTACCAAAAATCATAAGCCTGAAGGAGTTGATAATTAAACTCTATAAAAGAGAGACCCGATTCTAAGCGGATTTTAATGGATTCGGTGGCCAGCATTCGATTGACACTGAAATGGACCCCAATGTCTCTCAAAAAATCAATATAGTTGAGTTTGGTCAACCAATCGGCATTATTCAAAAGAAGTGCCTTTCCCTCTGAAAAATCTAAAAATCGAGAAAACTGTCTTTTCTGTGCTTCAGCATTCCGGTTGATCTCTTCATAAGTTAAGATTTGACGCATCTCATCTTTACCGCTGGGATCCCCAACCAATCCTGTTCCTCCACCGATTAAAGCAATAGGACGATGTCCAAAACGCTGCATATGGGAGAGGGCCATGATAGGCACTAAGTTTCCCACATGGAAACTTGAGGCGGTGGGGTCAAATCCAATATAGCAGGTAACCTTACCTTTTAATAGTTCGGCGATTTTCTCTTCATCGGTGACCTGCTCAATAAATCCCCTCTCTTTAAATACCTCAAAGACGGTCTTCTTTTCCTTCAGGTCCATAGGGAGTTCCTCTCTCGTTTAATGGGATTCGAAGTCTTTTGATCTCTCTGGATTTACCCGTTTTCTCATCAATCTCTACCATCACTCCTTGAAGTTCGATTTCTCCGGAGGCGACATCGAACTTCCATGGAATCTGGGTGAGGAAACGATCGAGGGCCACCTGTTTACGGATTCCAATGACGGAATCCAAGGGACCGGTCATTCCCACATCGGTAATGTAAGCGGTCCCTTCGTCAAGGATTCTATCATCACAGGTTTGGATATGGGTATGAGTCCCCAGGACAGCAGAGACTCCCCCATTCAAAAACCAACCCATCGCCATCTTCTCTGAGGTCGCTTCAGCGTGGAAGTCCACGACGATAGCTAAGGTCTCTTTCCTCAATCTTTCGACCTCTTTCTCCCCTGCTCGAAAGGGACAGTCTAAATGCTTCATAAAGACCCTACCCTCTAAATTGAGGACTCCAATTTTTTGTCCCTGCTTGGAGAAGAAGATTCCTGATCCTTTCCCTGGCACTTGCTCAGGATAATTGGCAGGTCTCAAAATTCGAGGCTCATCGTTCAAGAAAGAAATAATTTCTTTTTTCGCCCAGATATGGTTTCCAGTGGTGAGGACGTCCACTCCCATCTCAAAAATCTCCAGGGCAATAGCCGGGGTGATTCCCATCCCTCCAGCCGCATTCTCTCCATTGGCAATCGTAAAGTCAATCCCATACGATTCAATTACTTTTCCCAATAACTCACGGAGAGCCCTTCGTCCTGGTTTCCCTACAATATCCCCCACAAAAAGAATTCGCATCTTGGATTCCTTTATAATTCGACCCTCTATTTTGCAATATCGACCGCTCTCATTTCTCGAATGACAGTCACTTTAATCTGGCCCGGATAGGTCAATTCCTTTTCAATCTTTCGGGCAATATCACGACAAAGGATCACAGATTCTTCATCTGAAATCTTTTCGGGCTGAACAATCACCCGAACCTCTCTTCCCGCCTGAATGGCGTAAGATTTCTCAACCCCGGGGAAGGATTGGGCAATCTTCTCTAAATCCTCTAATCGTTTCACATAAGTCTCTAAGGTCTCCCGTCTTGCTCCTGGTCTGGCTCCTGAAAGAGCGTCCGCGGCTACGACTAAAACATCCAGGACACTTTCAGGCCTTTCCTCTTCATGATGAGATAAAATAGCATGAACAATCAAAGGGGACTCCCCATATTTCCTGGCCAATTCGGCGCCAATCTTGGCATGGGAACCTTCGACTTCATGATCTACTGCCTTTCCAATATCATGGAGAAGCCCTGCCCGTTTGGCCTGTTTGATATTGAGACCTAACTCAGCAGCCATGATCCCGCAAAGAAAAGCCACCTCTAAGGAATGCTGATAAACATTTTGAGCGTAACTGGTGCGATATTTTAGTCGTCCAATGAGTTTCACCAATTCCGGATGGATCCCATGAACCCCTACATCGAAGGTGGCCTGCTCACCTGCTTCTCGAATAGAGGCCTCGACCTCCTGTTCTACTTTTTGAACAATCTCTTCGATCCGGGCTGGGTGAATTCTTCCATCACTGACTAAACGTTCCAGAGAAATTCTCGCAATCTCCCTCCGAATCGGATTAAAACCGGAAAGAATGACGGCTTCTGGGGTATCATCGATGATCAGATCCACCCCCGTCGCTGCTTCGAGGGCCCGAATATTTCTGCCTTCCCTTCCAATAATCCTCCCTTTCATCTCTTCATTAGGAAGATTGACCACAGAGACCGTCTTTTCTGCCACATAATCACCGGCATAACGCTGAATAGCCAGGCTGATAATCTCCTTGGCCTTTTTGTCGGCTATCTCTCGGGCCTCATCCTCCATTCTTTTGATCTTTTTAGCCATCTCGTGTTTCGCCTCTTCTTCCATCGACTCCATTAAAAGTCTTTTGGCCTCCTCAGCCGTCATCTTAGAAATATTCTCCAACTGGATTCGCTGTCTCTGGAGAAGCTCCGAAACCTTCTTTTCCATCTCTTGGACCATTTTTTCCTGCTGAATCAATGCCCTCTCTTTTTTAACCATTTCTCCTTCTCGGGTTTCGAGAAGTTCCATCTTCTTGTCTAAATTGGATTCTCTTTGTGCAATTCGCCTCTCCAAATTTTGAAGTTCCTGTCGTTTCTCGTTGATCTCTTTCTCAAAGGCAGCCTTCTCCTGATAGAATTGATCCTTTGCACGAAGAAGGGCTTCCTTTTTGATAATCTCTGACTCCTTCTCTGCTTCTTCAATGATTCTCTTTGCTATCTCCTGGGCGGACTCGATCTTTGATTCGACATATCTCTTTCGAATGAGAAAACCGATGACGGCGCCAAGAAAAGCTATAAAAAAAACGATCAACATATACAAACCGATAGGTAGACTCAAGAGTTATTCACCTCCTTTTAGATTCGTAATGACATTTTCCACTAAAAGCTCCACTCTCTCAAATTCCCTTAGGAATTTAGACCCTTTCGGTCTCGCTCGAGAGGAGTGGGATCAGGATAGAGAAAAGGGTGGTTTTAGAAGAACCTGATAGGGATAAGAAAAGGAGCGGAAATGAATCAAAAACTCGTTGACCTCTTTTTTTATATTTTTAAACTGTAACCTTCTATGAAAGGGAAAAAAGAAGAGGCTCCATCCTTTAAATTCAGCCTGATCGGGAGTCCTCCTCTTTTCGATCTCCCTTTCAAAGAATTTTAGTAGAATCGCAATCATTTTTAAATTCAGGAGCGGAAAAAGACTCATTTCTCTCATCTATCAGGTTATCTCTGATCCCCTTTTCTCTATCTCCCACCCTATCTTTTTATTTTAATGGTAAAACCTTATCCTGTAATACTCACTTTTTTGGGTTCTTTTCCTCCAATTTTAATATCTATTCTTTCGGCCAGATCCTTGGATTTGGACTCAATTTCTTGAAGAAGGATCATCCTTTTTTCTCTCTCTCTCAAAAGATCATCAGCGATGTTGAGAGCGGTTAGAATGGCCACATTAAGAGTCGAAACACTCCGCGTCTTTTTCAGAATTTCCTCCGCTTTTTCATTCACGTATTTTGCAACCTCCTGGATATGACTCTCATTAGCGTCGGTCTTTACGGTATAGGTCTGTCCAAATACTTTAATCTCGACGGTTCTCTCCTTTCCCATCTCTCTCACTCCGCAGAATCTATCCCCTCTCTTGGATTATAGATCAATTCCTTTCAATCTTTGAAGGAGTTGGTCAATCCTCATTTTGACTCGTTCTCGATCTTGAGAGAGGAGTTCCATCTTCTTCTCGATCTCTAGTCTTTTCTCCCTCTCTTCTTTAAGGGCAGAGAGGAGTTTCTCTTTTTCCTCCATAAGATCCTGATATTTGGCTAACAATTCGGAAATTTTCTCTTCGAGGTGTTCAAGCATAGGAACTCCCCTTCGAAGATCCTTTTGTCAGCCAGACTGTTTTCAATCCTATTTCTTCATTCAAAAAAAGTCAATCCTCAAAAAAAATTTTTAAGGAATTGAAACACTCTCCTCTTTCAGTTTGTATTCGTATTCAGGAGATAGGTTTTCATGAACTCGTCAATTTCCCCATCCAAGACGCGATCCACCTGATAGATGACCTTATTGGTCCGGTGGTCTTTCACCATCTTATAAGGATGTAAAATGTAAGAACGAATTTGACTTCCCCAAGCGATCTCTTTCTTCGAATGATGAAGTTCTCGTAATTTTTCCTCCTTCTCCTTTCGTTCCTTCTCATAAAGTCTCGCCTTTAATATTTTTAAGGCCATCGCTTTATTTTTATGTTGGGAGCGTTCATTTTGGCATTGAACGACGATTCCGGTTGGAAGGTGAGTGATTCGGACGGCAGAATCCGTTTTATTCACATGCTGCCCTCCTGCTCCACTCGAACGAAAGGTATCTATTCTCAAATCCTTTTCGTCAATCTCAATATCGATCTCTTCGGGAACCTCGGGAATCACAAATACAGAGGCAAAGGAGGTATGTCGCCTCGCTCCTGCGTCAAAGGGAGAGATCCGAACCAATCGATGGATTCCCACTTCTGCCTTTAAATATCCATAGGCATACTTACCATTTACGGTAAAGGTCACGTTCTTTATCCCCGCTTCCTCTCCAGGGAGGATATCCACAATTTGGGTTTGATATCCTTTCTTTTCGGCCCATCTCAAATACATTCTAAGAAGCATTTCAGCCCAATCCTGGGCCTCTGTCCCTCCTGCCCCTGCATTAATGCTCACGATCGCATTTCTCTCGTCATTTTCCCCCTTCAGCATTTGTCTAAATTCCATCTCATTGATGGCTTCTTCGTTCTGCTGAATTTTTTTAAGAAGTTCTTCGGCTTCCCTTTCATCATTCTGCTCCTCGATAAGTTGAAGAAGAACCTCCATCTCTTCAATTTCTTTTTTCTTCTCTTGCCAAGAGGATAGGCCTTCTAAAAGAGAATTCCTCTCTTTTAGAATTTTTTGTGTCATCTCCCCCCCTTCCCAGAAATTAGGTTCTGACATCATCTTCCCAATCTCGTCTAATCGTTTCTCTTTTTTTTCGAGGTCAAAGATAGCCTCGCATTATCTCTAAACGATTATTTAACTCCTTCAATCGACCCTTAAGTTCAACAATCATTGCCATCACCTACTTTATTGGAATGGATAATAAATTATTAACATAAGTTGAGATAAAAGTTAAATAATTTTTATAACTTATTGAAATTACATAATATTTTATTTATTTAGAATTTTCTCCATCTCTTCCCCCACAAGGGCTGGATTTTTAACCACACGAACCCCTGCTTTTTCTAATGCCTCCATCTTCTCCTGGGCTGTTCCTTTACCTCCAGAAATGATAGCCCCTGCATGGCCCATTCTCCTTCCCGGTGGGGCTGTTAATCCAGCAATGAATGCGATGACTGGTTTTCGGATCTCCCTTTCAATAAATTGGGCCGCTTCTTCTTCCGCTGTCCCTCCAATCTCGCCAATCATAATTAATGCCTGGGTTTCGGGATCCTTTTCAAAAAGTTGAAGAAGATCTACATAATCCAGTCCTATGATTTGATCCCCACCAATTCCAACGCAGGTAGACTGTCCAATTCCTTTTTTGGTTAATTGATCCACGACTTCATAGGTGAGAGTTCCACTCCTTGACATAATTCCAACTGGCCCTTGCTTATGGATATAACCTGCCATGACGCCAATCTTGCATTTTCCAGGTGAGATAATCCCAGGAGTATTGGGACCAATCAAATGGATGTTTTTCTTAAGAAGATATTCCTTCACTTTAATCATCTCTAAGGTAGGAATCCCTTCCGTAAGACAGACAATGAGGGGGATATTTGAATCGGCTGCCTCCAATATGGCATCGGCTGCAAAGGCCGGCGGAACAAAGATCGCAGAGGCATCTACCTTGATCTCTTTTACCGCCTCTGCCACGGTGTTGAAAACTGGAATTCCATCCACCTTTTGTCCTCCTTTCCCTGGAGTGACTCCTGCCACAATCTTCGTTCCATACTCTACCATTTGCCGGGTATGAAACATCCCCTCATTTCCGGTAATTCCCTGAACTAACACCCTTGTATTTTCGTCTATTAAGATGCTCATGTTCCCCTCCAAATTAAAATTTGCCTAGCCATAGAATAAAGGCTCGTTTTTGACCCTGAACACCCTATGCTCTTTGCATCATTAACGCCTCCATCACTTTCTGTGCCCCTTCATACATCCCATGGGCGACCGTAAAGTTGAGTCCTGAATCGTTAAGAATCCTTCTTCCCTCCTCCACATTTGTTCCCTCCAGCCTCACGATGATGGGAACATTCACCTTTACCTCTCTTACTGCCTCTGTCACGCCCTTTGCCAGAGTGTCACACCGAAGAATTCCTCCAAAGATATTAATGAATACTACTTTTACATCGGGATCAGACATTAAAATTTTAAACCCGTTCCTTACCATCTCCACAGTAGCCCCTCCTCCCACATCGAGAAAATTTGCAGGTTCTGCCCCAAAGACCTTTATCATATCCATCGTTGCCATTGCCAGACCTGCACCATTGACCATACAACCCACATTCCCGTTGAGTTTAATATAATTCAGGTTATATTTGGAGGCTTCGATCTCCAGGGGATCCTCTTCATGAAGATCCCTGAGCTGGATAATTTCTTTATGTCGAAAGAGTCCATTGTCATCAAAATTCATTTTCGCATCCAGAGCAAAGAATTCTCCACTCCTTGTTAGAATGAGAGGATTGATTTCGGCAAGTAAACAGTCTTTCTCATAAAATGCATTAAAAAGCCCCACCACAATGGGTCTCAATTTTCCCACTTCCACTGGCCCAAAGCCCAAGCCATATCCAATCTTATTCACCTGGAAGGGTCTTAATCCTATCGAAGGGTCCACCCATTCTTTTACAATCTTTTCAGGGGATTCCGCTGCCACTTTCTCGATCTCTATTCCACCTTCCCGGCTTGCCATAATCACGGGTAAGGCTTTGGATCGGTCAATGACTACCCCTAAATAGAGCTCTTCTTTGATCTCCATCCCTTCTTCTATGAGAATCTTTCTAACCACCTTTCCTTTTGCCCCTGTCTGTGGAGTCACCAGGACCATCCCGATCATTTCTTTGGCTACCCCCTCTACCTCTGATGGGCTTTTGACGACTCGGACTCCTCCTGCTTTCCCTCTCCCTCCTGCGTGGATCTGAGCCTTTAGAACGATGGTTTTGGCTCCAATCTCTTCCGCGACCTTTTTAGCCTCCTCTGGGGTTTCTACCGCTCTTCCTTTAGGAACAGGCACCCCATATTGTTTAAGAATCTCTTTCGCTTGATACTCGTGGATCTTCATTTTACCCTCCCTTTTCCGTTAAAAGCTTTCCAAATATTATAACGAATTTTTGGATTCAAACAACATTGATTCAAAGAGAGAATCCTCGCCTTCATTTCTCCATAAAAAGGAAATCGAATAGGATATGGGGGAGAAGGAAATAAGGAGCGAAAATTACCGGATCGTCCCGAGATAGTGAGTCGTGAGCTGACGCTCACGAACTTTAGGATTGGTATAATCCGGGAGAAGCATAGGAGCCACTCGATCCGTCACTATCCCTGCTTCCTCAAGCTCTTTATGATATTTTCTCACATGATCCAACGTTAATTTTCCATCTCTGAATTTTTCTTTAGCGTAAAGAGCCGCATTCTCTCCTGCAATCCTTCCAAACACACAGACATCAAGAAGGGAATTCCCCATCAAGCGGTTCTCCCCATGGACTCCACCCGTCACTTCGCCAGCAGCAAAAAATCCTAAAACAGAGGTTTCGCACCGGCTATTGTATTCTAAGCCTCCATTCTGATAATGGAGGGTGGGGTAGACAAGCATGGGTTCTTTCGAAATATCAATCCCATATCGCTTAAATAGAATATACTTCCCAGGAAATTCTCTCTTTACCGTTCCTTCACCCATCAAAATATCGATCATCGGAGAATCAAGCCATACCCCCACTTTGCCGGTGGGAGTAGGCACGCCTTTTCCAATTTCTGTACATTCACGGATGAAGGAAGCGGATTCTACATCTCTCGGTTCTCTTTCATTGACAAACTGTTCTCCGTCGATATTCAGGACATTTGCTCCTGCCCCTCTGAATTTTTCTGTAATCAGAAGTCCCTCCGCCTGTTCCGGGAAAACAGCACCGGTAGGGTGATATTGAACGGTATGAAGGAAACAAAGCTTAACCCCGGCTCGATATCCCAGGACAAGTCCATCTCCCGTGGCGCCATAATGATTCGTGGTCATGAATCCTTGAATGTGGAGTCTTCCTGACCCTCCTGTGGCCATAATCACCGCCTTTGCTTTAACCACAAAATATTCCTCGGTCTCAAGATTATATAGCACCGCCCCTGCGCAATGGCCATGTTCATTCAAGACCAACTCCACCGCTGGACAAAACTCAAGGACCTTTATGTCCTCAGGCCGATTTCTTGCCTCATCCCTAAGGGTTCTCATAATTTCAGCCCCGGTAATATCTGCCGCGTAGTGCATCCGTTTACGACAGGTCCCCCCTCCATGAAGCGTCTTTAGACGGCCATCGGGAAATTTAGTAAACATACAGCCTAAACTCTCCAACCAGGCTAATACCTTAGGAGCTTCTGTCACCAAGGTGTAGACTAACTCTGGGTCATTTTTAAAATGTCCTCCCCCCATAACATCGAGATAATGAAAATAGGGAGAGTCCTTCGTCCCTTTGGTTGCCGCCTGAATCCCCCCCTCAGCCATCATCGTATTGGCGTCTCCGTGTCTGAGTTTGGTAGCAATCAACACTTTTGCTCCATTTTCCTGGGCCGTTAACGCCGCTGCGGTCCCTGCTCCTCCTCCTCCAATGATCAAGACGTCTGTTTCATAAGCTATTTTATTTAAATCTATTAAATCTGGATTAACCCGGCTTCGGGCTTCTAAAAGATCGACTATCTCAGGAGAAATGGCATACCCTTTATTTACCCCTACCCGAATCTCCCTTCTCGCCCCCTCGACAAAATCGGGATGGTATTTTCTTAACCTCTCTTCCCTTTCTTTTAAGGAGAGAAGGGGAAATTCTTCCCCTCTTCTCTTCTTTTCTACTCTCGCAGGTCGAGTCGCTTCCACTCTTTGGATTAGCCTCTTTAATTCTTCAGTATAGGGCATAAATACCTCCATTCATGGGATGGCGTTGAGGGCATGAGGTATAGCCTTCTTCTCTATTCCCTCCTTTCATAGACAATTTTGGAGGAAGGAGCGCTATCCCCTTTGCCCTTGGGTCAATAGGGTTCAAAGATAGGTTTTATCTTTAGGTTCCCAAAATTCATCTGCCTGTTCCGGTTCAATCTCTCTCTCGTTATAGAGTTTCTTGAGCGTCTCTTCATCCGTATCCATAAGCTCCCTGAGCATCTGCTCGTACTTTCCTTTTTGAACCTGTTCCACCATCTCGGCAAGATGTTCTGCTTTAGGCAAGATATATTTTCCATAAAGACGTCTTCCCAGGATGGCTACATTATATTGGCAGATCTCAGCAGGACACCGGGCCGTACAGAGTCCACACATTACACAGTCAAACGAGAGCTCCGCCAGGCGGACGATATCACCCCTCATGGCAGCAGCAATATAATCCATGACCTCGATATCCATCGGACAGGATTTGGTGCACGTATTACACTGCAGACATCTAAGGATCTCGGGATAATATTTTACAATGGTTTCGATCGAGGGCTTCACCTTCTCAATATCATAAACACTCTTTGTCGCTGGAAAGAAAGGAATCTGAGCGAGATACATGTTTGGCTGCACCACTGTCTGGCAGGCCAATCCCACTTCGATCTTATAACTTCCAGGAAATCGGTATACGGTTCCGCAGGCCCCACAGATTCCTCCCCTACAGCCACATCCTCGAATCAACTGATATCCTGCATACTCCATTGCCTTTTGAATGGTCAGAGAGGCTGGAACCTCATACCTCTTTCCCATAATGAAGATAGGAACCAACTCTTCCTTCTTCCTTTCTTGTGATTCCATGGTTCCCTCCAACTTTTTACATAGAATATAGAGGATGAAACAGATAAGGATTTTGTATTATTTAAATGGCGCCTGATTCGATTTTCAGCTCCTCTTCTTTGAAGGTGGCGACAGGGGGTGGTTCATTCACATCTCTTCCTGGGACATAGTCAAAGAGCTTCTGGATCTTTTCTCCTACGCTTCGAAAGAGGAGTGCCACTGGGAGTCGGCTCGGACAGGCACTCTCGCAGAGTCCACATCCGATGCAGGAGGTGACCATATGGGACATCCTGATCAGATGAAAGATCAGAGTATCGGTGGGCATCCGAATCGCTCCTTTACGATCCGCCCATCTCAAGAATTGGTCTCCCTCATGCTCGAAGACTGCGGTCCGAAACACACACTCCTTGCAGTAACAGATTGGGCAAGCCACCATACAGTTATGACACCGAATACAGGTTGAAAAGAGATCCAGGAAAGCCCCAAGATCCTTCACCTTTTCCCTGAACTCCTGAAAAGTCTCATCCCTCCTGCGGCTCCTCCGCTCAATCACCTGACGAAGCACTTCCCCCCTCTGCTTTGACCCCTCCGCCTCCTCCAACTCCACCCCTTTCTCTTTCATCTCCCTCTCAAGCCTCTCGCCAATCTCTAACCCGATCTCCTTGTCTGAAGCATATCCATAGAGTTGGATCCAAAGGTCTGCCTGAGTGACTGGGTACTCGCAGATCTCACAGGCCTTTCGAAAACTAAACCCATCAGGAGGCTTCTCCTCCCCCTTCTCCATTCTTCGGATCACCTCCTCAAACCCATCCTTTCCTTCTTCAACCATCTTTGCATAATCCGAAACCTCAAAAGTTCCTGGACAGTCCACTCCAATAAGAAAAAGAGGATCCAATTTCACCTGAAGAAACTTCGAAAGCTCCACAATGGCCCTGATCTCACAGGCCTTAAGGACCAAGGCCACCCTTTTGCTCAAATTCTTGATCGAAAGGTAGGAAGCCACCCTCGCCGACTGAACAGGCATGGTGGGTGAAAGAAGAAATATCCCATCCATCATCGCAGGGTCCCGAATCAAGCTCTGAACCACCCCTTCTCCTGAAGGGAGCCTCTTAGGGACAAGAATTGCCTCTACCACACCCTTCTCCAAAAAACTTCTTAATAGAATCTTAAGAGCCTCCTCCCTTCGACCCTCAGAAACCCTCAGGATTGCTTGTCTGCCCATCTTGTGAACTCTCCTTTCTATGAAAAATCGGGTGTCTTCGGTACCTCCTCGTCCCTAACCACTCATCGGATTAGGCATTCCATAATCGCCTCATCGGATTGGGCCCCATCTTCTTGAGCTCCTCCACCATCTTGGTCACGGTATCCGCAAACAGCTTCCCCTCACTGGCACTGATCCAACGAAGCCAAATCCGATCCTCCCCAAAACCCAATTCCTTCAATATTCCCTTCAGGATCGCCACCCTCCTTCTTGCCTTATAGTTTCCCGTCTGATAATGACAGTCTCCAGGATGGCAACCCCCAATAAGCACTCCATCGGCCCCATCAATCAAGGCCTTCAAGATATAGATCGAATCCACTGCCCCAGAACACATCAAATGGATGATCCGAATATTCGGAGGATACTGTTGCCGCGTGGTCCCAGCAAGATCCGCCCCCGTATAGGTACACCAGTGACATAGAAATGCAATAATCCTCGGCTCAAAGTCTCCCATAGCTTCCTCCTTCAGTTAAAAAATCGCATAACGCTATGCTTTTTACGCCATGCTTGATCAGTCGATGGCTGAATCGAGGACCACCAGATTCAGTCCCTTCTCAAAGTTCTGCTGCTGGGAAGCAGCGTTTCGACAGGCTACCACACAACTGCCACACCCCTCACAAAGAGCATCAATCACCTCGGCCTTCCCTTCCTCATTGAGAACTCTCGCCCCATATGGACAAACCGTTACACAAAGCCCACATCCGCAGCACAGCCTCGAAATCACATAGGCCCGATAAGGCTTCTCCTCAACCCTCTCCTTCGAAAGAATCGCAGCGGCTCGAGCCGCCACAGCATTGCCCTGGGAGATCGAATCCTCCATAAAATTGGGCGAATGACACAACCCACAAAAGAACTTCCCCCGTTCCAATCCATCCAGGGGTGCCGACTTCGGATTGGCCTCCTTAAAAAAACCATCCGAATTAAGCTCCAACCCAAAGACCTGAGCAAGGGATCGATGATCATTGGGCTCAATCCCTGTACTCAACACCAGCCGATCCGCCAAAAGATGGACCCGGCCCATCAACACAGGATCCACTACTGAAACCCAGAGCCTTCCTTCCTCCCTGATGACCTTCGGCTTCTCCTCCAACTCATACCGAATAAATATCACTCCCTTTGCCCTCGCCTCATGATAATAGGTCTCGTAAAACCCATACGTTCTCACATCCCGATAAAGCACATAGACCCTCACCTCCGGCTTCCACTCCTTCAACCGAAGGGCGTTCTTGACCGCATGAGCACAACAGATCCGACTACAATAAGGATGCTCCTCATCCCTTGAACCCACACATTGAATCATCACCACCGAGCGAAGATCCCCCAGGCCCTCATCCCGAACATGAATCGCCCTCTCAAACTCCCTCTGTGTCATCACCCGGGGATCCTCCCCGTATAGATACTCCTTCGGTCTTATCTCCCTGCCCCCTGTCGCAACAATCACCACTCCATGATCCACAGCCTCCTCGCCTTCCGAAGTCCCGATTCTCGTCCGATAGTGCCCATCCTTCCTCTCACACCCCAACACCTCCGCCCCCAAAAAGAGATGGATCAAGGAATGACTCTTTATTTTATAAATAAGATCCTCAAGAAAAGGTTGAGGGTTCTCACCCCTTATTGTATAGAAGGCATTCCTCGCATTCCCCCCCAACTCCTTCTCCCTCTCTACCAGAAAGACCTCATATCCCTGCTCCGCTAACCGGAGAGAAGCCGTCATCCCAGCCACACCCCCTCCAACCACTAACCCCTTCCTCTCTATCCCATGACTTCCCCTCCGAAGAGGCTGAATCCTCCTGGCCCGCTCCACGGCCATCCGAATCAATGTGAAAGCTTTCTCCGTGGCCTCCCGTGGAAATCCCGAATGAACCAATGCACACTGCTCCCGAATATTCGCAAACTCAATCAGATAGGGATTAAACCCCATCCCCCTTGCCATCTCCTCTACCCTCTTCCGAATCTCCTTGGAAGACCCCCCCGCCACCACCACACGATTCAAACCCTGCTCCCCAATCTTTACCTTTATCGAATTAAGATCCTCATGCAAGGAGACCCGCTTCAGCTCTCCAACATAAACTACCTCTCGAAGCCCCCTGACCCTCTCCACTAACTCCTCCATCAAAAGATTCTTCCTCAACTCCTCTCCCTGATCACAGATAAAAACCCCTATCCTCGGAATCTCCTCTCCCAGAGCCCCCTCCACAGGATACTCCCTCTCCCTCCGGGAAGGAACAGAAGAAAGAAAAGACGCCACCATCGCCGCCACACTCGAACCCTCCACTACCGTCTCCGGGATGTCCCTGGGACCCCGAAAGGCACCCCCGACAAAGACCCCATTGACCGAAGTCTCGGCCGGATAAAACTCCCCCGTTTCACAAAACCCCTGAAGATTCAACCGAACTCCCAACCGATGAGCCAATTCCTTAATCCCTTGAGGAGGGGTGAATCCAACCGAAAGCACTACCGCATCAAACTGCTTCTCTTCAAACGTTCCATCCTCCTTCACATACGTAATCAAAAGATCCTTCGATTGCTGAAGTTCTTTCACCGAAGAAACCGCACTCCTGATATACTCAATCCCATACTCCCTCTTCGCCCTCTCATAATACCGCTCATAGTCCTTCCCCATCGGCCGAATATCCATATAAAACACACTCACCCGTAAATCAGAAGCTCGATCCTTCGCCATCATCGCCTGCTTGGTCGCATACATACAACAGATCGTCGAACAATGAGGCTGCCCCGAAGAAGGATCCCTCGAACCCACACACTGAATAAATGCCAACCTCTCTATCCTCCTCCCATCCGAAGGACGAATCGGATAACCCCCAGTCGGAGATGAGGTCGAAAGAAGCCTCTCAAACTGAATGCTCGTCATCACATTCCGATACCGACCAAACCCATACTCCCCCTTTCTCTGAGCCCAAAAAGGCTCAAACCCAAAACCCAGTACAATCGCCCCAACCTGAAGAACCTCCTCCTTCGCCTTCATCTCCAAATCAATCGCCCCAGGACCACACACCCTCACACACTCCCCACATCGAATACAACTTTTCGAATCGATCACAAGCCCATGAGGAATCGCCTGAGGAAAAGGTAAATAAATCGCCTTCCTCTTCTCCAACCCTCCCCCAAACTCCCTCTCCACCTCCACCGGACAAACCTCCATACAGGCCCCACAAAACGTACATCGCTCGGGATCCACAAACCGGGGCTTCTGAAAAACCCTGACCCTGAAATCCCCTCCTTCCCCCTCCACCTCCTTCACCTCACAATAAGGAAATAACTCTATGTTCTCATGAAGACGACTCTCATAAATGGGACAAAAAGCAGGAGGCGTGGGACTCATAAAACAGACCCCACAGGAATTGGTCGGAAACGTCCTGTCCAACAACGGGAAATAGCCCCCAATCGCAGGCGCCTGATCCAAAAGAAAAACCCTTCTGCCCATCTCTCCCAACAGAAGAGCCGCCTGCATCCCAGCTATCCCAGCACCCATCACTAATACCGAACCCTTATCTCCCTTCATCTCTCCCTCTCCATCCCATAGCTTATCCCAATCCCAAGGACTCCAACAAAGGCCTCGGAGAAATTAAATGCTTCCCCCACCACCTCTCCCTCTGCCCAATATCAAAAGCGACCCCCATCAGCTCCGTAAAATAGAAGACCGGGAGACCTAACTCCTGCCTCATCTCCAAGTTCATCTGACACAACCCACAGGAAGTAACAATCGCCTGAGCTCCAGCCTCCCTCGCCATAAAAACAATTCTCCCCACCATCTGCCTCACAATCGACCCATAGGTCATCGCTAAATCCGCCCCACAACAGTCCACCTTATAAGACCACTCCACAGGCTGAGCCCCAAGAACCCTCATCAGCCGATCCATCGATTGAGGGTTCTCAGGATCATCAAACCTCGTCACCTTAGGATGCCGAACCAAAGCACAACCATAATAACAAGCCACCTTCAGCCCCTTGAGCGTCCTCCTCACCCTCTCATACACCCTCTCCAACCCAACCCGATTGACCACCACATCCAACAACGCCAAAATCTCCAGAGAAGGATCATACCTGAAACCCACAATCTCCTCGATCACCCTTCGATCCCTCTGCTCATTCCTGAGCACATACTCCGTCCTCTTCAAATTACTAAAACATCCTGCACAAGGAACCACCAATGAACTCAACCCGGAAAGAAGAGCCTTCGATATAATCCTCGCAGGAAGACAAAGAGAAAGAAGACGATTCAAACTGTGAGTGGCCGCAGCCCCACAACAGTTCCAATCCTCCACCTCCACTAACTCCACCCCCAACGCCTTAAAAACCTCCTCCGTCGAAAGCCCATACTCCATCGATGAAGAACGATCCGTACAACCAGGAAAATATGAAAACCGCATCTCCTACCCTCCAAAAGGTCTAATTATGAATAATCCCTCACTCCCCTTGTCCACACCTCTCAAAAATCCTCCGAATCTCCTCCCTCGCCTTTACCATGCTCGGAAATAAAGGAAACTTCCCCTTGAAAAAAAGCCTCAATCCTGACCCCAATGAATCCCTCATCCAATCCCGACTCCTCAACACATAATCCATCAACATCGTCACCTCATGAGCCCTCCCACCCCTCCTCACGCTCTGAATAAAAGCCTCATGAAAAAGATGAATCCTCTTCTCTTTCACCTCCACCCCTTCCTCCACCGCCATCTCCCTCAACGCATCCATCAATACCCCGATGTGAATCTCATTCGGACACCGCGTCCCACAAGTCTGACAATATACACAAAACCAGATTGCACCACTGCCCAAAACCTCCCCCCTCCTCCCCATCTGAATCATCCGAATCAACTGATTCGGCTTAATATCCATATAAGGAGCCGTCGGACAACCCGCCGTACACTTCATACACTGATAACATAACTCCACCCGCTCCCCACTCCGACTCCTCACCTCCTCCAAGAAAAAAGAACTCTCCTCTATCCCCTTCAATCCCTTTTCCAATTTTTCCACCTCCATTGTCGTTGTTCCCTTTTTAAATTTTTATATAAACGTATCGACCATCCGAAGGGTCTGGATCGATGAGGAATTTCTCAATTCACAGGCAAAATTAGGGCATGCAGCAATACAGGCTCCGCATCCCTGACAGAGGGCGCTGTGAACGACAGAGATTCCTCGCCGGAGGTCCATCTCCCTCGCTTCATAGGGACATATCTCAACACAAATTCCACAGCCACTGCAAATCGTCTCATCCACATAGGCGATGAGTGGGTCCTGAAAAAGTTTGTCTGTCGAAAGAAGGGCCTGGATCTTGCTGGCTGTGGCTGAAGCCTGAGAGACGGTGTCCGTGATATCCTTCGGGCCTTGTCCACAGCCTGCCAGATAGATCCCTCTAGTTGAACTTTCTACGGGATAGAGTTTAATATGGGCTTCTGTCAAAAATCCATGTTTATCAACGGTCGCTCTTAACTTGCTCGCAAGTTCTTTGACTCCTTCAGAGGGAATGATCGCCGTGGCCAGGACAACCAAATCCGCACCAATCTCTACCCTCTTTCCGGTCAGGGTATCCACGCCCCACACCTTTACTTTTCCATCCTCCTGAAAAATCCTTGAGACACGTCCCCTGAGATAGAGAATCCCATTCTCTTCAATCGTCTTCTGAAGGAACTCCTCGTAACCCTTTCCGTCCGAACGAATGTCCATATAAAAGACATAAGGTTGACCATCCGGAACCTGTTTTTTATAAATCGTTGCCTGTTTTGCCGTATACATGCAGCAAATTCTTGAACAGTAAGGCATATAACGATCAGGATCCCTCGAGGCTACGCATTGAATAAAAACCATCTCTTTCGGAACCCTTCCATCAGAAGGTCGCTGGATTCTTCCCCGGGTAGGTCCATCGGGAGATAACATCCGTTCAAAGGTAAGCCCATCGATGACATCCGGAATCTCCCCATATCCATATTCTCCTAACTTTTCATTAGGGAAAAGGTCAAATCCAGTCGCTACCACGATAGCTCCAACCTTTCTTTCGATCTTCTCCTCCTTTTGATCGAATTGAATCGCTCTCTGGGGACAAACCTCTGCGCATCTTCCGCAGCTTCGGTCTTTGAAGTATGGGCATTGAGTCGAAGAAAGGAAAACTCGTCGGGGAATACAATGGGGGTAAAGAAAATCAATGGCCTTTCTCACCCCCAACCCTCTTTCAAATGGAGAAGGGTACTCGATGGGGCAGACTTCGATACAGAGACCACATCCATTACACCGGGTCCAATCCACATAGGTAGTCTTTTTTCGCAGCCCTATCTCAAAATTTCCTATATACCCTTTTACCTCTTCCACTTCGGAGTAACAAAAAAGTTCGATCTTCGGATGAGCCTCTATTTCGGAGGCCTTGGCGAGGAGACCGGGGAATGCTGGAGAAAGCTCTGGAAAGGTTTTCGAGAGTTGAGCCATATGTCCTCCCAGGGCTGGAGATTTCTCAACCAGAATCACTTCATATCCCCCCTGGGCAAGGTCAAGGGAGGCTGTCATTCCTGCAATTCCTCCTCCAATCACCAACACATTTCTGTGGAGGCTCATGGCCAGGGGTTCGAGCTTCTCGTTTCTTCTCACTTTCTCTAAGGTCGCTTGAATGATCTGCAGGGCCTTCCGGGTCGCCTCCTCTTTCTCCTTTTGATGAACCCAGCTACACTGCTCCCGAATATTGGCGATCTCACAGAGATAGGGGTTCATTCCTGCTGTCTTCACCGCTTTACGAAAAGTATTTTCATGCATACTCGGCGAGCAACAGGCGACGACCACTCCATCAAGCCTTTTCTCCTGAATCGCCTCTCGGATGAGCTGTTGACCGGGCTCTGAACACATATAGATGTAGTCCACACTATGGCAAACATCCTCGGTTCGACCAATCTCTTCGGCCACCCTTTTTACATCGACTGTACCGGCAATATTCACCCCACAATGACAGATAAAAACTCCCAGCTTTTTCATAGCCCATTCCAGCGGGTTTATATTAATCTCCGACCTCGTTACCCTCTCACCGGTCTCCATTTAATGTGTTGCAAAGAGGGCTTGAACCTTGCTTGCGGCGGCATTGGCATGGGCAACCGTCTCGGCAATATCTTTTGGTCCTTGGGCACACCCTGCCAGATAAATCCCCTCCTGATTGGTCTCTACTGGTTTCAGCTTCCTCTCTGCCTCTGTCAGAAACCCATATGAATCGCTATGAATCCCCAATATTTGAGCCAGCGTCTTTGTTTCTTGATGAGGGACGATCGCTGTTGCCAGGACAACCAGATCGGCTAAGACTTCAACCTTTTTCCCTGTGAGGGTATCTACCCCCCAAACCACAATTTTTTCTCCTTCACGAAAGATCCTCGAAACTCGTCCTCTCAAGTAGAGAATCCCTTCTTCCATCGTTTGTTGAATAAACTCTTCATATCCTTTTCCTGTGGATCGAATATCCATATAGAAGATGTAGACCTGACCATCATGAACCTTGTGTTTATAGAGCCGGGCATGTTTTGCTGTATACATACAACAGACCCTTGAACAATAAGGCATGTATCGCTCTGGATCCCTTGAGCCGGTACACTGGATAAAGACCACCTCTTTGGGTATCCTTCCATCCGAAGGTCTTCGGATCTCCCCGTTTGTGGGTCCAGAGGCCGAGTTCAATCTCTCAAAGGAAAGCCCATCAATCACATCTGGAATCTCCCCATATCCATATTCCCCAAATCGCTCTACAGGCATCAAATCAAATCCAGTGGCGACGACAATGGCTCCAACCTTTTCCTCAATCAACCGATCTTCCTGTTGATAATGGATTGCCCCCACGGGGCAGATTTTTTCACACACCCGACATTTCTTCTCCAAAAAATACCGACAGTGTTCAGGGTTGATAACCGGTTTATTAGGAACAGCCTGAGGAGAGAGGGTATAGATGGCCTTCCCAAGACCCATCCTTCGATCAAATTCAGAGGGGTATCTGGAAGGACATTTCTGTTGACAAAGACCACACCCTGTACACTTTTCCCAATCGACATAGGCTGCTTTCTTACGAATCTGGACAGAAAAATTTCCAGCTCGTCCCGCTACTCTCACCACTTCGGAATAGGTGTGAAGTCGAATTCGTGGGTGCTGACCTGTCTCTACGGTCTTTGGGGTCAGGGTGCACTGGGCACAATCAAGAGTAGGAAAGGTTTCGGAAAGCTGAAGCATATGGCCACCGATGGAGGGTAATCTCTCTATTAGGAGGACTTCATATCCTGCATTCCCAATGTCAATGGAAGCGGTGATCCCAGCGATTCCCCCACCTATGACCATTGCCCTTTTAATAAAACCATTCTCAGAAGTACCCATCTCTATTTTATTCTCGCCTCCCATAAGGAAGGGAGATCGAATTGAAGTTAAACCAATCCTTTCCTTTTTAAGAGGGGGATTGGGTCTACCGCATTCTGCTCGAACCCTAAGGTTTGAGGTTCAAGTCCCATCGCTACTCCAAGGAGTTGGGTAAAATAGAGTACGGGAATCGTTTTAAAATCTAAATGGGCCTTAAGGATATCAGACTGTTTTTGATCCAGATTAAAGGTACAGAGTGGACAGGTCGAAACGATGACTTCAGCTCCCTGCCTCATTGCAGAGGTGAGAATTCGATAGGCACATTCCGTAGCCACCTCCGGAGTGCCCACGGATTGAAACGACCCACAGCATTCTATCTTATAAGGAAAATCGATGGATCTGGCGCCCAAGGCAGTCAAAAATTCTTCAAAGAGGGTTGGCCTTTCTTTATCATCAAAACCCATCTCTTCAAATGGACGCAGAAGCATGCAACCGTAATACGGTGCGGCTTGAAGTTCATTCAGAGGTTTTTTCACTCTTTCCTGAATGGTTGAAAAACCAATCTCCTGTTTCAAAATTTCGAGGTAGTGTAAGACTTTCAGGTCGCCCTGATAATTCATCTCGATAAATTGATTGATCTTTTCCCGTTTCTCACCATCCTTCTGGATTAAATGATTCGTCCTTTTAATGACGTTAAAACAGATCGCACAAAGGGTGGTCAGGACTTCTCCCTGCTCTTTTGCCCGGGCTAAAATTCTCGCAGGAGGGAGAAGGGCCATAAGGTTATCTGTGGCCAGCGGGAAAGTGGCTCCACAACAAGTCCAGTTTGGAAGTTCCACGAGTTCAAATCCAAGGAGAAGGGAACAGTTTCGAGCTGTTTGATCAAAGTTTTTTGCTTTCGTGTAAAGGGTGCATCCTGGGAAATAGAGATAATTCATAAGCACTCCGAAATGGCATAGGACAGAGGACATCGCACGGAATAAGAAAAACCCTATGCCCTTTGCTTGGGTTAAGAAAGAAACTTTCGAAACCCACTGATAAAGGCGATCTGAGGAACTTTTTCTAAGAATCCTTCAGGAAATTCAGAAATCTGAATGTAATCTTTTCGTTCTTTCTTCCGTAGAATGATCATCCGTAGGGCATCCATCACTCGAGCAATATCGATGCCCTTTGGGCATCTTGAACTGCACTGAAGACAAGAAGCACATAGCCAGTAGGTATTGACTGAAAGGGTTTCTTCCTCCAGACCCAATAGGGTATATCGAATGACTTCGTGAGGTCCAATATCCATGGCAAATGCGACAGGGCAACCGGCTGTACAGTTTCCACATTGATAACAGGCAAAGAGATTCTGTCCACTGATCCACTCGACCTTCTTTGCAAAATCATTATGAACTTTCTCCCTGGACAATTCGATCTTCATAGAGGCTCCCTAAGGTTCAAGTTTTTTTATATCTTTTTTCTCCTTCTATATAAAGGTCATCTCCTTTGATATCATTGATGACGATGACCGGGAAGTCTTCCACCTCTAATCTCTGGATCGCCTCTGGGCCAAGATCCTCATAGGCAACGATCTCCGCCCGTTTGATCCTTTTGGCTAAGAGGGCCCCAGCCCCTCCGGTGGCTGCAAAATAGACGGCTTTATACTTCCTCATCGCCTCTTTCACCACATCAGACCGCATCCCCTTTCCAATCATTCCTTTCAGTCCTCTTTCAATTAGGGCTGGAGAGTAGGCATCCATCCGATAACTCGTCGTCGGCCCGGCTGATCCAAAGACTTTTCCCGGTGGAGCAGGGGTTGGTCCGACATAATAGATGATCTGGCCTCTTATGTCAAAGGGAAGTTCTTTCCCCTCTTTGATCAACTCAAAAAGTCTTCTGTGGGCGGCATCCCTTCCTGTATAAAGGATTCCGCTTATGAGGACTCGATCTCCGATCCTCAATCTTTCTACATCCTCATCTCTGAGGGGCGTCTTTAAACGAATGGGCTCGGGCATTTCTCCTCCTATCTCCAACTCTCTCTTTTAAATTATGATCTCTTTGTGTCGATGGGCATGGCATTGAATATTAATAGCCAGGGGAAAACTGGCAATATGACATGGCATCATCAAGATATGAACAGCCAGAGAGGTGGTCCTTCCTCCTAACCCCTGGGGCCCTATTCCAAGACGATTGATTTCTTCCAAGAGTTCTGATTCCAACCCGTCCAGTTCAGGATCCGGGTTTCGACTCCCAAGGGGTCTGAGCAGACTCTTTTTTGCAAGAAGGGCAGCTTGCTCAAAATTTCCACCAATCCCTATCCCGATGATAGTCGGTGGACAGGGATTTGAGCCCGACTCTTTGACTCGCTGAACCACATATCTCTTAATTCCTTCAATGCCATCAGAAGGGGTCAGCATCACGACGCGACTCATATTCTCGCTTCCCCCTCCCTTGGGAGCCACCATCACCTTCACCTTATCCCCGGGAACAATCTCTGTATGGAGGATTGCAGGGGTGTTATCTCCTGTATTGGCCCGGGTAAATGGATGGCACATGGATTTTCTCAGATATCCTTCTCGATATCCTTTTCTTACCCCTTCAAAGATGGCCTCCTTTAGATCTCCCCCAACCAAACGAACGTCCTGACCGATCTCGAGGAAGATAACGGCTACTCCTGTGTCCTGACAGATGGGAACCCTTTCCTCCCTGGCGATACGAGCATTCTCCTTCAACTCCTTCAGGATCTCGATAGCCAGGGGAGATTCCTCTTTCTCGATAGCGTGATCAAAGGCTTGAAGGACATCTTCACCCAATTCCGTGTTCGCTTGGATGCAAAGTTCCTTCACCTTCTCAATAATCAGTCTCACATCAATCTCTCTCATTTTTTCTCCTGTGAATTTACAATTTGAGTTCAGCAATGCTCTTTCGAACACTCTCTGCGGATTTCGCCACCAAGAGCTTCTCCTCCTCTGTAAGTTCAACCTCAATGATGGACTCAATTCCCTTAGCCCCTAATTTTACAGGGACTCCAAAACAGATGTCCCTTAAACCGTATTCTCCATCCAGATAGGCACAACACGGAAGAATTCTTTTCTTATCCTTGAGAATCGCTTCTGCCATCTGAATGACCCCAGCGGAAGGGGCATAAAAGGCACTTCCCGTTTTCAGAAGGTTTACGATCTCCCCTCCCCCTTTCCGAGTTCGATCCACCAATCGGTCAATCTTTTCCTTAGGAAGAAGCTGGGAAAGGGGAATTCCACTCACCGTGGTATACCTTGGGAGAGGAACCATCTCATCACCATGTCCTCCCAATAATAGGGCCTGAATATCTTCTACTGAGACTCCCAATTCCATAGCTATGAAGGCCCTGAATCGAGCCGTATCGAGGACTCCTGCCATCCCCATGACCCTTTCCCTTGAAAACCCACTTCGTTTATAAGCCAAGTAGGTCATGGTGTCCAAAGGGTTTGTGACTACAATAAGAATGGCTCGAGGGGATCTGGAAACCACTTCGGTCACGACCGATTCCACAATCTTTTTGTTGATCTCAAGGAGATCTTCTCGGCTCATCCCAGGTTTTCTTGGAACGCCTGAGGTGATGATCACAATATCTGAATCCTCTGTTTCTTCATATCCATTTGTCCCGATGACCCTTGAATCGAATCCTTCAATAGGAGAAGCCTCAAAGAGGTCAAGGGCTTTCCCTTGGGGGAGGCCTTCAATGATATCGACTAAGACAATATCTCCCAACTCTTTTTCAGCTGCCCAATGGGCTGCTGTGGCACCTACAAATCCAGCCCCAATAATAGAAATTTTTTTTCTTCCCATAAGAACCTCCTTTTTTTATATGGATCAGTTTCGTCAGCCCCAGGGGATCCTACGACGGGGGATAAACCTTAAAGGATACCCCGTTTAAACATTCGGACTCCTTTTGATACCCTTTGAGATAATAACCGCAGGTCTTTCGAATGACAAGCTCCGGTTTCAATAATATTTCTTTTGGAGGCCCGCTCTCACCCCCTTCAATCCTCTTGACTAATAACTCTACCGCTATGGTGCCCATTTCGAACTTTTTCTGGCCGATCGTCGATAAATCAATTCCTTTTATTCCTGAAAGTTCAATATCATTAAATCCAATGAGAGCGATTTCTTCAGGAACTTTCACCCCTTCTTCAACGAGGGCCTGGTATAATCCGATGGCCATGTAATCATTCGTCGCAAAGATAGCGCTTGGAGGTTCAACCATTTGGAGAAACCTCTTCCCTCCTTGATATCCGGATTCCTTTAAGAAGTTTCCCCCTAAAAAATATTCTTCCCGTTGTTCAATCCCATAAGCCTCGAGGGCCTTTTTTCCTCCTTCAAGACGTTCAAACCCTACAGAGGATTCTGAGGACCCCCCTACCACACCAATCCTCTGATGTCCCAATCGGATGAGGTGTTCCACCGCCATATATCCACCTAAATGATTATCGACCCCTACATAGTCTACTCGTTCTTTCACTCTTGGATGATAGGTTCTTCGGTTGACCAGAATGATAGGAAACCCTTCCTCTGCGAGCTCCACAATATTGGGATCACCGATATGAGCAGAAGTAAAGATGATCCCGTCGACCCCTTTGCTCCTTAGCATCTCGATGTATTGTTTTTCGGTCTCGAGGTCATAATTCGTACTACAAAAAATGATGTTATATCCTAACTGCCTGGCTGTGGTCTCAATTCCCTGAGAGAGCTCGGTATAGAAGGGATTGGCGATGGTCGTGATGACAAGGCCTATGGTCTTGGTTCGCCTCATGACCAAACTTCGAGCAATGAAGTTGGGTCGATAGTTTAACTGCCTTGCGATCGAAAGAATCTTCTCCTTTGTCTCAGGCCTGATTCGGGATTTATTATTCAGAGCTCTTGAAACAGTGGTATGAGAGACATTGGCCAATCGGGCAATATCTTTGATATTCACTTTCTTTTTCATCTTTTAAATATCGACCAATGGTTTAGGTTTTGGACACTTCTGCCTTGGCCTTAGCGATGGCCTCATCTTCCCGTTTCACATCTTCAAGGGTCTTCGGTTTCAATTTCTCCGGTACTGGCTCCAGACCGTATTTCCATTTTAAGAATTGGACCCCTGTCTGAGGGAAAAGGGCACAGATCAGAACATCATACAGGTCTTTCGCTAACCCCTTCGTTTCTTCTTTAACCTTCTCAAGTTCAGGTTCAATTAAATCAGCTGGGCGACAGCTAATGGGTTCGGTTCCTTTCTTATATCCCTTTAAAACCAGCTTTCGGATTTCTTCAGAGATTGGAACAGGGGACCTTCCGTAAAGTCCATAGACATAATCTTGGGTTTCTTTGGATACCATCTTGTAACGGCCAAACAGGGTATTAAGCACAGCCTGAACCCCCACAATCTGGGAGGTAGGAGTCACCAGGGGAGGATATCCCAAATCTTTTCTTGTCTTAGGAAGCTCCTCATATACCTCATTGATCCGATGGAGGGCTTTCTGCTGCTTGAGCTGGCTGACCATGTTTGAAATCATCCCACCCGGAATTTGATGCCTGAGGACATTGGTATCAATGACGGCCATCTTTGTTGTATCCAGAAAATCCCGATATTTTGGAGCAATGGTCTCCAAATATTCTCCCAATTTCAATATCTTCTCAAGATTGAGTCCAGAATCCCAAGGAGTTCCTTCTAAAGCCACAATGATCGGTTCTACTGCGGGCTGAGAAGAACGAAGGGCAAAAGGGGCCAATGCCGTATCGATGATATCTACCCCAGCCTCGATCGCTTTAAGATAGGTCATCGAACCCATTCCACTGGTATAATGGGTATGAAGTTGAATAGGGATTTTAATGCTTTCCTTTAAAGCCTTGATCAACTCATAAGCATCGTAGGGGGCTAATAGCCCTGCCATATCTTTAATACATAGGGAGTCTGCCCCCATCTCTACCAAGATCTTTGCCTTTTCTAAGTAATAATTGAGATGATATACAGGTCCTCCCATTCGCCGCTCGGTTAGGGAATAACAGATCGTCGCCTGAATGTGTTTCCCACATCTTTTAATGACTTTAAATGGAGTTTCAAAATTCCTTTCGTCATTTACCGCATCGAAACATCGAAAGATATCGATTCCTACTTCAGCGGCTTTTTCAATAAACGCTTCAGCTACATCGTCAGGATAATTTCGATAACCTACCAAATTTTGACCTCTCAGGAGCATCTGAAAAGGAGTTCGAGGCATGAGTTTCTTCAACGTTCTGACCCGTTCCCAAGGATCCTCGGCTAAAAAACGGTGGGCCACATCAAAAGTAGCCCCTCCCCACATCTCGACCGAATGGAATCCCACCTGGTCCAACTCCTGAGCAATTGGAATCATATCTTCGGTTCTCATCCTTGTGGCAAAGGTGGATTGATGACCATCCCTGAATGTTGTATCTGTGATTTTTATTGGTTTTTTTGGAATCTTATCCATTCCTTCCATTTTTTTCACTCCTTTCATAGTTATTTAAAAATGAATGCGTTAACGTTAACACCAAAATAACATTAAAATAAACCCTTTGTCAAGAAAAAAAGAGAGACCTCTGAAAAAGTATTTAAAACGAATTTTACAGACTGGGGAGGTGGGGTGGAAAAATCCTTCGAGCGGATACTTTAACCGTTTGGCACTAAAGATTAATTCCCTGAACATGTTTGTTTTTCTCTTAAACGATGGTTAGCCGATTAACTTCTCAATGCCCGTATTCGAAGGGTTTGGAACCCTACCTCCCAAGTCTTTCTATGACTTTTCAGAGCTCTCAAGAATAGACCTCGTAACCCCTCACTGAAGGGTGGAAATAAATTAAAGCCCAATATTATTTTTTCCAAAACCCATATAACGCCTTATCTGCACTTCCGACCGAGTCGGACCTCCCTCTGGCGAAATGGGTTTCCCCAATACCCCTATCGGATTTATTCCCCGCTTCTGATTGAGGGATTACTTTTTCAAAAATGTCTAATTTCTTTAAAAATTATAAATAGTTTCGAATCTCTTCGCTTAATGGAGAATATCATCGGGACGTGTTCGTATTTTGAATGGACCTTCCCAAGGATGCTTGATTTCTTCCACAAATCTATCCCGACAGCTTTTGCAGAGAACTAAAGTAAACTCTTCATAAACTTCTTTTTCTAACTCTTCAGGATCTGAGTCTTTTACCTGTTCAAATAATCTTTTTAATTGGCCATCGACCCCTTCCTCCGGTTCTATCAAATAACCATTAAATCCTGCAAAAACTTCAATGTTCACTACGTAAGAAAGACTCCCAGGGGGAAGCTCTTTCCCGCATCGAAAACATTTCGTCGCACTCTTCTCCTCTGATTCTTGATCTTTCATCATCTCTTTCCCTTCCTTAAAGATGATATTTTTCTTTCCATTCTTGTAATTCTTCCAGCGCCCGTTGAAAAAAGAGAATCCGTTTCCGATGGCCTCTGACCCTCTCTTTGAGTGGAGGAAATAATCCAAAATTAATATTCATGGGTTGAAAATGAAAATTTTTAAAATAAAGAATATAATGAAGTAAGGCTCCGATAGCCGTGGTTCGGGGAGGGAAAATCGGTTCCTCTCCTTGCACGTGACGGAGTGCATTGAGACCTGCCAAAAGTCCCATGGCCGTAGATTCCAAATAACCTTCGACTCCTACGATCTGACCTGCCAGATAGAGATTGGGCTGAGTCCTTAACTGAAGAGAGGGCAGTAACAATCGTGGAGAATCAATAAACGTGTTTCGATGAATGGAACCCCATCGGACAAATTCTGCCTCCTCAAGACCTGGGATCATCCGGAAAATTCTCTTCTGTTCACTCTGTTTCAATCGAGTCTGAAACCCAACCAGGTTATACATCGTCCCAAATTCATCCTCTTGCCTCAGTTGAACGACAGCAAAAGGTTGCCTTTTAGTCTTCGGGTCAATGAGACCTACCGGACGAAGGGGACCAAAAGCCAGAGTCTCTTTTCCTCGAATAGCCAGTTCTTCAATAGGGAGGCAACCCTCGAAAAGATACCTCTTTTCAAAATCCCTCAATGGAACTTTCTCTGCGTGAATCAACTCCTCTACAAATCGATAATATTGCTCTTCATTCATCGGACAATTGAGATAGTCCTCTCCTCCCTTTCCGTATCGCGAGGCTCGAAAGATCTTCTCGAGGTGAAGGGAATCGTAAGTCACAATGGGCGAGATGGCATCATAGAAAAACAGATTTTGATCCCCTGTCACTTTTTGGATTTCACTACTTAAGGCTTCAGAGGTCAGAGGACCCGTGGCAATGATAGCCACATCATCTTTGGGCAGTGAGGTGACTTCCTCCCGGATGATCTTGACTCCTTGAAGACTTTCTATGGTTTGAGTAATTTTCTTCGAAAACTGTTCCCGATCTACGGCCAGAGATTCTCCAGCAGGAACCCTCGTCTCTCTGGCTATTTTTAAAATGAGAGAATCCAGAAGGCGGAGCTCTTCTTTCAAAATGCCGGAGGCATTCTCAAGGGATTCTGATTTTAAGGAATTACTACAGACGAGTTCCGCAAAATAAGGAGATCGGTGAGCAGAAGAATAAACGGCAGGCTTCATTTCATAGAGAATGACCCGTCCCCCCCTTTTAGCAATTTGCCAGGTCGCTTCACATCCTGCCAGACCTGCTCCAACGACAATGATGGGTTCCATCGATTCTATTTTAGGGCTTCTCCCCTTCATTTGCAAATCCGAGACAGGATTGATCACCTGGAAGGGTAATCCCGAAGGAGAATTTTGACAATTCGACCATAGATTGATAGATTAAAAAAGAAAGATCGTTTAAAAAACCTTTATTCACCGAACCATGAAAATCGAACTCATTTCACCTGCTGTTGAGGAGAACGCTCGGATTCCGAATCTTGCCCTTCCAATCCTTGCTGCCCTCTCCCCCCCGGATGTGAAGATCTCTTTTACCGACGATCTGCTTACCCCCATCGATTTAAACAAAGGATTAAAAGAGGTAGATCTGGTCGGCATCACTGTTTTAACCAAGACCGCCCATCGAGCCTATCAGATCGCCGAAGCTTATCGAAAGAAAGGGATTCCCGTCGTTCTGGGAGGAATTCATCCTACGGCCTTACCCGAAGAGGCGAAAGAACATGCGGATGCCGTGGTGATCGGTGAAGCCGAAGAGGTCTGGCCTCGTTTAATCGAGGATTTTAGATCGAACCATCTTCAACCCTTCTATCGGCAAAGCCATTTGACCGACCTTTCCAAAGTCCCAAGACCTAAGAGAGAGATTCTCCCCCAGAAGGGATACCTCCCCATTGATGTCGTTCAGGTCAGCAGGGGCTGCCCATTTCGATGTGAATTCTGTACGGTCCATCAATTTTATGGAGAGACCTATCGATTCCGACCCATCTCAGAGGTGATCGATGAGATTCGACACCTCACCCATCGGTGGATGATGTTTAACGATGATAATATTGTGGGGCATCCCTCTTATTCAAAAGAATTTCTTCAAGCCTTGATCCCTCTCAAAAAGAAGTGGTTTGCTCAAAGTTCCCTCTCGGGGTTAAAGAGAGTGGAACAGATTGAACTCCTCGCTCGAAGTGGGTGTAAGAGTCTTTTCATCGGATTTGAATCCCTCTGCAAAGAGAACTTAAAGGGGATCCAAAAATTTCAGAACGATCCGGCTGAATACCGAGACATCATCGATATCCTTCATCGCCACGGGATCGCTATCTGTGGGTCTTTCGTGTTTGGATTTGATGAGGATGACCCTTCGGTCTTTGAAAAGACCGTCTCCTTCTCTATTGAAACAAAACTCTTTTCAGCCGTCTTTATGATCCTCACCCCTTATCCAGAAACGCTCTTCTATCATAGAATGAAAAGAGAAGGGCGTCTGATCAAGGATCGATGGTGGCTATTCGAAAAACCAGAGGAGGAGGCTCCTTTCTTCCTTCCTCTGAAGATGACCCCCAAGACCCTTCGAGAGGGATGGAAGGAGGCCTGGAAGACCTTTTATTCCCTGTCCTCCATCTGGAAACGATTTCAGTGGGATTATCCTCCAACCTTAATCAACCGCTTCGTTTATTTTCCCTTTCAATGGATGCAATATCGGTTTACAAAGAAAAAGATTCTCGAGGGAAGGCGTCGGTATCGAGGGGGTTCAATCTGAAATCCGATACCCACAATCTTTATTCGGGCACCTTTTTAAAATCCCGGAACGATTCTGTTTCTCAACCAGAAAAGGAAAGCCACATTGCGGGCATCGCTCTGGAAGGGGTTTATCCCATAGGGCAAATGTACATTGGGGGTAATTGCTACAACTGTAGAAGACCTTACCTTTTCGGCTCCTCCGCTCAACGATCATTCCATCACAATGCTCCTGTGGGCATGCGACCCCAGTGGTCAGGGATTGGGTAAACTTACAGGTGGGATAATTGGAACAGGCTAAAAATCTCCCAAACTTCCCATTCCTGATCACCATCGGACTTTGACACTGTGGACATCGGGCCTCGGTCTCCTCGACGGATTCTCCATTCTCATTCAGATCTTTAGTATAACGACAATGAGGGTATTTAGAACAGGCCAAGAAATATCCCCTCTTTCCCCACCGCCTTACCATCTTTGAACCACACCGCTCACATTTCTCTTCCGTAGGGATCATCTCGGCCTTCATATTTCTCATGGAGACTTTGGCCATGTCGAGATCCTTTTTGAAATGGGAGTAAAATTCTCGAAGCGTTTCCACCCATCCTTTCTTCTCCTCCTCGATCTGATCCAAATTCTCTTCCATCTGAGCAGTAAATTCGACATCGAAGATCTCCGGAAAATGGACGACCAAAAGGTCGTTGACCACAAATCCCAATTCGGTTGGAACAAATCTCCCCTTCTCCAATCGCACATATCCTTTTTCTTTAATCGTGCTTAAGATGGTGGCATAGGTAGACGGCCTTCCAATGCCCTTTTCCTCTAATTCCTTGATCAAGGTGGCTTCTGAGAATCGATAAGGAGGTTGGGTAAAATGCTGTTTTGGGGTGAGAGCCAGTAGGTCCAAAATCTCTCCTTCGGAAAGAGGAGGTAAGGATTCTTCCTTCCCCTCTTCATGGTTATCTTCGCTCTCCACATAGAGGGCCATAAACCCTAAAAATAGAGGGATCGAACCGGTAGCACTGAAGATCGCTTCGTCTGATTTGATCTCCACCTGGGTTTGAAGAAAACGGGCCGGGGCCATCTGGGAAGCCACAAATCGATCCCAGATCAATTTATACAGTTCAAATTGATCTTTGGTGAGATGGGGTTTGATCTTTTCTGGCTCCAGCTCCATCGAAGTGGGTCGGATGGCTTCATGGGCCTCTTGAGCCCCTTTCCGACTCCGATAGAGATTGGGTTTTATGGGTAGATAGGAATCTCCAAACTGTTTTTTAATCCATTCCCTCACCTGGTGGATCGCCTCTGTAGAGACCCGAACAGAATCCGTCCTCATGTAGGTGATAAGACCCACCTGCCCCATCTTTCCAAGACCAACCCCTTCATAAAGTTCCTGAGCAATCCTCATCGTCTTCTGAGCAGAGAAGTTGAGTTTCCGATAGGCCTCCTGTTGGAGTCGACTGGTAATGAAAGGAGGAAGAGGATGCCTTTCTCTTTCCTGTTGAACGATCTTGGTAACGACAAAAGGAAGCGATTCCAATGCCTTTTTGATGGCCATCGCTTCAGCTTCATTGGCGATCTTGACTTTTTTCCCCTTCCATTTCACCAGCTTGGCATCAAAAGGGGTTGGGGAATCCTTCCCCTTAAGGGTTGCAGTAAGACTCCAGTATTCTTCGGGAACAAAACTCTGAATCTCCCGTTCCCTTTCACAGATGATTCGGACAGCTACGGTTTGAACCCGACCTGCACTCAACCCTCGCCTCACTTTTTCCCAGAGAAGAGGGCTGACCTGATAGCCTACGAGTCGATCCAGGATCCTTCGGGCCTGCTGGGCTTCGTACTTGGAAAGCTGAAGTTTTGCAGGTTTCTGAAGAGCTTCGAGAACAGCCTTCTCTGTGATTTCATGAAAGAGGACTCGATGGATATTCTTTCCTTTCTCACGGATCTCCTCAGCAATGTGCCAGGCAATGGCTTCCCCTTCCCGATCCGGGTCGGGACCCAAGTAAATATCCTTGACTTCTCGACTGGCCTTTTTCAATTCTCGTATGATTTTGGCCTTGCCTGGGAGGACGACATAATGGGGTTTAAAATCATCCTCAATGTCAACTCCCAATTCATTCTCCGGTAGGTCTTTGATATGACCGATCGACGCCTTGATGAGATACTCCTTCCCTAAAAATTTCTGTAGGGTTTTGACTTTGGTAGGAGACTCAACAATCAGAAGTCCTTTTGCCATTTAAAAACTCTTCCTTTCCCATTCACATCTTTTTGCTAAAACATTTTCCGGGCCATTGAATGATCAACCCTTTCAGTTCTAAATTTAATAGAAGGCTGGAAACTTTTCCAGGATCAAGACCACTTTCTCTAATGATCGTATCGATATGCAATGGATTCTCCCCCATTTGTTCATAAATCTGTTTCTCTTCCAGCGTGAGTTCTGGTCCGGAGGGCTCGACCTCTTCCCCTCTCTCTTTTTCTCTTTTCCATTGAGGAAGAATCTCCTCGAGGATATCTTCGCTCGATTCGACTAATTTAGCACCCTGTCTAATCAAGAGATGAGTCCCTCGACTTCCTTTGGCTCCGATATTTCCTGGAACGGCAAAAACCTCTCTTCCTTGCTCCAGGGCGTAATGAGCAGTAATCAAAGACCCACTCTCCTCACTGGCCTCGACGACGACAACCCCGATCGCGAGTCCACTGATAATCCGATTCCGTTTTGGGAAATGGCTTCCTTCAGGTGGGGAGCCCATCGGGAACTCACTGAGTACTGCTCCGTGATCGAGGATCCTCCTGAAAAGAACCCGATTCTCGGAAGGATAGATTCGGTCCACTCCACACCCTAAGACCGCGATCGTCCTCCCCCCAACGGAAAGAGCACCCAGATGGGCCACGGAATCAATCCCTCTTGCCATTCCACTAATGATGGTTACGCCATGGGAGGCTAATTCCTGACTTATCTTCTCCGTAACCCACCTCCCATAGGGGGAAGTTTTTCGACTTCCTACCATCGCCACAGCCAACTCGTCCTCTTTTTTCAATTCTCCTCGCATATAAAGAATGGGAGGGGGGTCGTAGATTTCCCTGAGACGTTTGGGGTAATTTTCGTCATTTAAGGTAATGATCTTTCCTCCAACCTCTTCAATTAATGAGAGTTCTCGATGGATCCTCTCCTCAGATGGACCTTTCAGAATCTCGTTGGCCACCTTTTCATTTAGGCCTTCCACATTTAATAATTCCTTTAAAGAAGCCTGAAACACAGCCTCCGGGGTTCTAAATTGATCCAATAACCTTTTGATCAGGACGCTTCCTAATCCGGGAGTTAGGGATAATCCCACCCAATAAAAAAGATCTTGGGGCATCGAAGGTCTCTGAGAATTTGGATCTATAAGATATTTAGAATCAAATGACAAAAAAGCTTTGAAGACATTTCTGTCTCCAAAGCTTTAAAGAGTTCACCCAATGAGATTCACCTCTTATTGAGTGCTGATCTCCATCCGGTCTTTATCGTAGGGTTGGACCATATCCCCCTTCTCAATATAATCGAAGGCTTCGATAATCTTGGCGGTATAAAAATTTCCAAATTGATCAATGATCTGAACATTTCCAGTAATGTTATACTTTCTTCCTACCTTTTTTCGGGTAAGTGGATCATGGACCACATCTGATGCCCTGAAAAGGGTATATTTATTCCCAACCGACACCGTCTCTCTGGTTTTGAAGGCCAAATAAGCAATATCGCCTTCAGACATAAGATTCTTTCCTTCTTTGCTATCTAAGACGACCCCAATTCCAGAATAATGAAGATCTCCGATGAATCCTGCAGACCTCAGCTCAGGAAAACCGACCCTCTTCCTTTCAGGAGGAGTAGGCGGTTTAGCTTCGACCTTGGGTAAAACTGCAGGTTCTGGTTTTTCTTCCTTAGGAGGGGGCTCGACCTTCTTTTCAACGACCTTTTCAATTACTTCTTTAGGTTTCTCTTCAATGACCTTAGGAGGTTCTTCTCTTTTTACCTCTTCAAAGGGGGAGAGACGAATGGGATTTCCTGGATAGATCCAATGGGGATTAGTGATATAAGGATTTCTTTGCCACAATTTTGGCCATAAAAATGGGTCCTTTAGAAACCTGCTGGAGATATCCCAAAGTGTATCACCCTTTTTTATGGTGTAAATCCCTTCTTCCTCCTTTTTCTCCTGTGCGTTCGTTGAAAAGACGACAAAAAAGACGAATACCAAGGTAAAAATAAGAGGGATAAACATCCATCTCTTCATCTCTATCTCCTCCTCTTTTCAAGGTTGGTTAAAATAAAATTAGGTTTTACAATTATCTCCAGGCCTAAAATTACGAATTTAAATTGAAGGTAACAAAAAATCTGTTTATATTTACCCCCTTACCGCTTTTTTGTCAAGAAAAATATGTCAACATAATCCCGCCAGAGGCGGATCCGATTCGGTCGGAAGTGCGGCTAAGGCCTTCTATGGGTTTCGGACATAGTCCTGTCGCACTTAAATTTATTTCCACCCTCCAGCGATGAATGACAGCAATATTTATACCAAATTACTTCTCATTTAAATTGTTTCATTATTTTTTAATTTTATTGATTTTTTTGATATTTTTTAAAAAATTCTACTTCTTTCCCCCTCTTAAAAGTGGACAATTTTTATACAGAATGTCAAAATTTTTGAACAATTCATTAATTTGACAAAGCCATTTCCCTTATGGTATTTCCAACATTAAAATATGGATATCCCCATTTCTCATGATGAAACCTTAGATACCTTCTTCAATGGAAGATTAAAAATCATCCAGAAGAAGAAGGGCTATCGCTTTTCTGTGGATGCCCTTATCCTCAGTGAATTTGTCCATCTTCGGAAAGGGGAAAGGGTCATTGATCTGGGAACAGGATGTGGAATCCTACCTCTCCTGCTCTCTCAGAGTGCTAAAGCGAAAACCTTTGTGGGAGTAGAGATTCAAGAAGAATTAGTAGAATGTGCTCGGAAGAATGTCAGATTAAACCGTCTCGAATCCCTCATTACGATTCTTCAGAAGGATTTCAGAGAATTAAAGAGCATTTTCCCTTCGGGTTCTTTTGATGTGGTTATTTCCAATCCGCCTTACTGGAAGAATCAAACGGGAAGATTGAACCCTTCCATAGAAAAGGCTATTGCGAGGCATGAATTGAAGGGAACCCTGGAGGATTTAATTTCAATCTCCTCTTATCTCTTAAAGCACAAGGGAAGGTTCTATCTCATCTTCACGGCGCAAAGAATAGTGGACCTTTTAGTGGCCTTACGAAAAGAGAATGTGGAACCTAAAAGATTGCAGTTGGTCTATCCTCACCCAAAAGAAGAAGCAAAATTTGTGCTGGTAGAGGCGATCAAATCAAGCGGGATTGAATTGAAAATGTTGCCCCCCTTGATCCTCGATCTTTCATAAAATTTTTTGACAACTCCTCATAAATGGGATAATTAATTTATCAGGATGAAGGGGATTGGAAAACCAATTTTAACATCTGAGGGAACAGGGGCTCTACCCGATTCTATCCTCGAATGGATGAGAGGGGAATTGGAGAAGGTAGATGAAGAGATTCGAAAGAACTTGAACTCGAATGTTCCTATTATTTCTGCCATTGTCGAACACCTTCTTCAAAGTGGCGGAAAGAGACTCCGTCCTCTCCTTCTCATTCTCTCTGCAAAGCTCTGTGGGTATCAAGGAAGCGAACATATTTCCATGGCAAGTCTCATCGAATTCATTCATACCGCAACCCTTCTCCATGATGATGTGGTCGATCACGCCGAGTTAAGAAGGGGGATAGAATCGGCCAATTCGAAATGGGGAAATGAAGCGTGCGTTTTGGTTGGAGATTTTCTTTTTACAAGAAGTTTTTCTTTGATGGTAGAAAACGGAAATCCCAAAATCCTTCAAACGATCTCTAAGGTTACGACCCTTATGGCTGAAGGGGAATTGGAAGAACTGATCAAAACCAATGACCTCACCCTTACGGAAGAGGATTACCTCTCGATCATTACCCGAAAGACGGCAGTCCTATTTTCAGCGGCCAGCCGAATTGGGGCCATTTTAGGAAAGGTGGACGAGGAAAAAGAGAAAGCCCTATCTGATTTTGGCATGGACTTTGGGGTGGCATTTCAATTGATTGACGATGCCCTCGACTATACCTCCAGAGAAGAAGAGTTTGGAAAAAGGATAGGGATCGATCTTCAAGATGGGAAAGTAACGCTCCCCTTAATTCATACCCTTCGATATTGTAATCCTGAAGAAAAGACCTATATCGAAAAGGTGATAGAATCAGACCCGATCGAGAAGACATCCTTCCTTCACGTGGTCAGGATCATTGAGAAGTATAAAGGTCTTGATTATACTTATCAAAGGGCAAGGCAATACATTGAAAAGGCGAAGAAGGATCTTCTCCCTTTTTCATCCTCAGCGGAAAAGGAGGCGCTTCTCCTTCTTTCTGACTATGTCCTTGAGAGAAAATTATAGATGAAGGAGTCAAAAATGGATCCCAAATCAAGTTTAATCCATGTGAATGACCATAATTTTTCTTCGGAAGTCCTTCAATCGGATATTCCTGTATTGGTGGACTTCTGGGCTACCTGGTGTGGCCCTTGTCAGGCCATCAGTCCTATTGTGGAAGAGCTTGCCAAGGAATTCCTTGGAAGGATTAAGGTCGCCAAGTTAAATGTGGATGAAAATCCCATCACTCCAAGCCAATATGGAATTCGGGGAATTCCTACACTCATTCTTTTTAAAGAGGGAAAGATTTTCGATCAGATCATAGGGTCGGTACCCAAATCCCGTCTGAAGGCAATGCTTGAAAAAGCCCTTTAATATTTCAATCCCATGGCGAAAAAGCATAACGATCTTCTCCATCTCCGTATAGGTTGGGTCTTATTAGTCTTTTTTCTTCTATTTTCAAATTGCTCAAAGAAGCCTGTAGAATCATCCCTGGCACCCGATTTTTCCTTAAAAACACTCCGCGACGAGCAGATCACCCTTTCGGCTTTGAGGGGAAAGGTGGTGCTTCTCGATTTCTGGGCTACCTGGTGTAGCCCCTGCAAGGAGTCAATCCCCCATCTCATTCAAATTCACAAGGATTTCCAAGCAAAGGGGTTTGAGGTGATTGGTCTGAGCATGGATCGGGGGGATGAGAGAATCGTTCGCAATTTTATAAATACGATGAATATCCCCTATCCCGTCCTGATTGCCCCAGATGATCTGGCCAAGAGGTATGGAGTGAAAGGACTTCCTACCACCTTTTTGATCGATAGAGAAGGAAAAATTCGAGAAAAAATCGTTGGATTCAATATCTCTATTGCCCAAAAGATGGTGGGTAAAATCTCCCAGCTCCTCTCGGAAACACCCTGAGAGGGTTATCTCTTTTTCTCTCCCCCTTCCCGATGAAATACTCGAAGATATCCCTCGATGACCTTTTGGGGATCTAAATTGAGGAGTTTTGCATAAGCCTTCAGGAACCCTTTTAAATAGACTAAAGGAGGAAGGTTAGGGAGATCTTCTTCTTCGATGGCTTGAAGAATTTTTATATGAATCTTTGTCTCTTCGGAGATCGATTTAAGATCGATCCCCAATCGCTCTCGAACCTCTTTCAAACTCTTTCCCCTATATTCCATCTCCTCCAGATGAAGAGCTATCTCCTTAAAAGAAAGGGTCGTCCCCTTTTCCTCCTCTCTTTCAACCCTTCGTGATTCCTCTTTTACAAAGGTTCCTCTTATTCTCTCTCGATGGGTTTGGTCATACTCCTTCCGGGTAGCCTCGTTCATAAGAACTCGGTAGGCCTCTTCGATGGCTTCCTGAATCTCTTGGATTTCCTCGTTTGAAAAAAGGGTGTAGATCGCTATGGAATCGTGACGAAAGGCCTCCTTGGCACGGTCGTAGGCCTTCTGAATCTCCTTCGGAGTGGCCTCCGGATTTATCTCTAAGATTTCATAATAGGTCTGCTCATTAATCCACTTCATTTCTCTATTCCATGGGAGAAGCTCGCGTTTGGGATTGAAGCAATTTGGAGGCGATTTCGGAGATACATTGAGATGCTCTGCACCGTTCATTCTCAAGAATGAGGGGACGCCTTTTCCGAATGGAACTCCCAACCTCTTGATCATAAACGACATAGCCCAGGTAATGGAGATGGATCCCGAAATACTTCTGACAGGCACTTCGAATGAAAAAGCCCATCTCGATATCCCTTTTGGACTGAACCTGATTGAGGATGAGATTGGGACGGAAAGCTTCTGTCTCTTCCATCATCCGATTCGCATCCTCTAAATTAAGCCTCTTTGCTTCTCGAAAAAGTTCATAGGGATTACGGATTCCTGACTCATTCTTTCCATTCATCGCTTGATCAATCAAGGATTTTACCGATTGAGAGGAGACAGACTGTCGAAGCCTCCTATAGAAGGCACTTTTTAAAAAACGATAGGTATTTTCGACCGAGGTGGGCTCCGGAGTGACGACCAAGATTCCCCCATCCGACATCAGAAAGAAGTCCAGGATACTCGCCGCATTACCCCCGCCTAAGTCCACAATGATACAGTCTCCACCCAGGCTTCGAATCGCCCGAAGAAGCTTCCTTCTTTGAAGGCTCTTCACGTCTGCTGAATTAAGGAGATCCTGTGTCCCCGTAAGGAGTCGAAGGTTAGAAATTCCAGAAGGGATAAGGACATCGTGAAGATTTTGGACTTTCTTTTGAATAAAGTCAGAGAGGGAAGGGAAAGGAGGAGGAATTCCCAAAAGGGTGTGGAGGTTTGCTCCCCCTAAATCCGCATCGACCAGAATGACCTGGACACCCAATTTTGAAAGACAGATTCCTATATTGGCCGCAAGGAAACTCTTTCCGCTGCCCCCTTTACCTCCCCCAATCGTCCAGAGGGTCTGTTGGTGATTCATTGGAGAGGAATTCATCTCAGAGTTTCTCCCCGGATCATCCCCAAATGCCATCAATGGGAGTATGACAATAGCGGCATACTCCTTTAATGACCTCATTCTTTAAGATTCGAAATCCAATCCTCTCGATGATCTTTTGACCGCACTGAGGACAGTAAGTATCCTCTCCCTCCTCCCCCGGGATATTTCCGCAATAAACATAGCGAAGTCCCACCCCCATTCCGATCTTCCTTGCTCGATGAAGGGTTGAAGCAGGCGTTCTTGGAAGATGAACCATCCGATAGGTTGGATAGAAAGCAGAAATATGCCAGGGGACTTCTGCCCCTAAGGAAAGAATAAACCTCGCGATCTGTTCAAACTCCTCGTCCGAATCATTTAAGGTAGGAATGACGAGGGTGGTCACCTCGACCCAGATCCCCAGTTCCCTCATCCATCTCAAGTTATCGAGAACGGGCTGAAGGGAAGCCCTGCAGACTTCCTTGTAAAATTTCTCTTGAAAACTCTTCAAATCCACATTGGCTGCATCCAGGTAAGGGTGAATCGTCTGAAGGGCATCTTTAGACATATAGCCGTTGGTCACAAAGATATTTTTGATCCCTTTCTCCTTGGCCAGAATTGAGGTCTCGTAAGCATATTCAAAATAGATGGTAGGTTCGGTATAGGTGTAGGAGATGGACTGGCATCGATACTGCTCAGCCAAGGAGACAATTCGAGCAGGTGGGACGGAAGAGCCTTCGATGCGTTTCTCATCGATGGGCATCTGAGAAATTTCATGATTCTGACATTGAAGGCACCGAAAATTACATCCTACCGTGGCTATTGAAAAAGAGCTCGATCCAGGAAGAAGATGGAAAATAGGTTTCTTCTCGATAGGATCCACATTCATAGAAATGGCCCGTCCATAAACCAGACTATAGAGTTTTCCTTCTCGATTCTCTCTGACCCCACACACCCCTTTCTTTGAAGGGGAGATATGGCAGTGATGGTGGCACAGATAACATTCCACTCTTCCTTCTTCTAAGGGTCGGTAAAACATGGCTTCCTTCATGATTTCTTCCTTTGAGGAATAAACAGGTCTCTATAGATCAAAATAGGGTAGTTGCTTAAGGACATACTCCCTGATGGCCTGGGGGGTCGGAAGATCCCAAAGGACCCGTTTCTTCTCAATCAATGGAATGAGGAGATCCTGCAAGCGCCCTCCACAGGAGCATCGCTCAGCCCGACGGATAGACCGACCTCGATGTGATTTGAAAGGAATCATCCTATCCTGAAAACAGTTAGAACATCGGAGAACCCTCTTGGAACCTGACATCTTCCCCCTCTTGGCAATTGGCTTCCCATCGATCTCAATGATGTCCATTGCAAAATCGATCACCCGAGCATTGGTGATCGAGGTCCCAACTCCATAGGCATCCACTACCGGATTAAGACTCAAAATCCTCTTTTCATCCAACCCACCACTGACAAAGATCTTCACATGGCCGTAACCACGAAGATTGAGTTCCCATCGGATCTCCTCGATGATCTTCTGAAAGTCTCCCCGCCTGGAACTGGGAGTGTCCAGCCTGACCCCGTATAGCCTCTTTCCTAACGCTTCAGCCACCCTGATCGCCTCTATCTTCTCATCGTTAAAAGTATCGATTAAAGAAACCCTCTTAACCTTTGGATCAATCACCTCGTCAAAAGCCTTGGTGGCCTCTACCGTATCCCCAAAAAGAAGAATCAAGGCATGGGGCATCGTCCCCGAAGGTTCCTCATTAAGCATCTCGGCATCCTTAACTACCGATACCCCATCACATCCGCCGATAAAGGCATTCCTTTCCACCATCGGAGCAATGACCGGATGAATTCGTCTGGCCCCGAAACTGATCACCCTCCGATCCCCGGCCGCCTTTTTACAACGAGCAGCCTTTGTGGCCACCCCAGAGGCCTGACAGAGAAGACCTAGAATTGAGGTTTCATAGAGTCCAAATTCGGTGTATCTCCCTTCAATCTCCATCACTGGTTCGTAGGTTCGAAAGATGGTGCCCTCCCTCATTGCCCTCACGTTCACATCAAGGTCTTTAAGGAGGTAGATGGCCTCTTCGATACCGGCCAGAACCCCCCATCCATAATCTTCAGGAAATCGCTTGGCGATAAATTCGGCTTTTACCCATCGATCAATCTTCTTTGCCCGAAGGACCTCCATTGTTCTTGAAAAATAGACATCGGTATACTTTCCATCTTTAATATCCTTGGGATCGGCAATATGAAACATTGTTTCTTCTCCACCAAAAAGATTTTAATTTATCATTATATAGCAGAAATTGACCTTCTCTGTCCACAAAAATGTTCGCTCAAAGGGACTCCTCACTCAATTGGGGGAAGGGGCCGAGAGGGTCTACAAGGGATGACTGCACTCTAAGAGTTGATTTTTATTTCTAATATATGCAAGGATTAAATGAATGAAGAACATCGAGATTCAAGGCTACTTATATATTTTAATCGGGGCAACCCTTTGGGGTATCTCCAGTGTTATTGCAAAGGCCCTTTTTAATACTGGTCTTCCCCCTGCTGAACTTGTCCTTGTCCGATTAACCCTGGCTACCCTCATCCTCCTACTGGTTCTTCTTCTAAGAAATCCTAAGAAGCTATTCATCTCCCTTACGGACCTTCCCTACTTTATGATTTTAGGAGGAATTGGAGTCACAGGAATGCAGTTCTTTTACTACTATACAATCAGTCAGATCCATGTGGGACCGGCCATCCTCCTTCAATATCTTCAACCCATCTGGGTCTCTCTCTATGCCTTTCTTTTTCAACGAGAACCGATCAATCGGTCAAAGATGATCGCACTCTTTTTGGCAGTTGGGGGATGCTATCTTGTGGTGGGAGGTTACCGGATGGACCTTCTCCTGCTAAATCGAGTGGGGATTTTTAGTGGTCTGATCGCTTCGTTCTTCTTCACCTTTTATGCTCTGTATGGGGAAAAAGGACTAAAAAAATACGACCCGTGGACCCTTCTCCTTTATGGGTTTGGGTTTAGTGCTTTGTGCTATCTTTTTTATATTTCTCCCGTGAAAATTATCCGTGATAGCCATCCCCTGAGGGTCTGGATGGCCTTTCTCTATATCGCCATCTTTTCCACCCTTCTTCCTTTTGGCTTCTATTTCAAAGGGATCGAACGAATCAGAGCCACGCGAGCAAGTATTACCGCTACTTGGGAACCTGTGGTTGCAGGGTTTACTGCCTATTTTTTCCTCGGAGAGGTCCTCTCCCCTTTACAGGTCTTGGGGGGTTTTTCAGTGATCTCGGCCCTCATCCTCCTCCAAATGGCTAAAGAGAAGAGCTCGATAAGCACTCCTATCGAGCTTCGCCAAACCCTTTCTCCTCCACCTTCCTCCAAAGAAGAGAGGTAAAAGGGATGCTTTATAAAATCCTGGCAGATCTTGTCGTCTTCATCCATTTTCTCTGGATCCTCTTCCTCTTTTTAGGTACCCTCTGGGGAAGACGAAAAAAGGTTATAAAAATCTTCCATCTCAGCGGTCTTGGTTTTGCTCTCCTTCTTCAGAGTTCTGGCTGGTATTGCCCTCTCACCTATCTCGAAATCGGGCTGAGATCGAAACACCATCCTGAACTGGCCTATACCAGCTCATTTATCATCCACTACATGGAACAATTGATCTATATTGAGATTTCTCCATCTGTGATTCTCATCGTCACCCTTCTCTTATTGGCTTTTCATCTCTGGATTTATCTTCAAAAATCAGTAAGAATTTCAAAAAAAAGAACCCCTCTGGAGGAAAAACAATGAAGGTGAGGAATCAAAAGATGCTTGAGCGATTCGAACATCTGGTTCAAATCCGGGGAGCAAGCGGTTTTGAAGAGAAAGTCATTGAATTCATCTCAACGGAACTTCAAAAGACCCTTTCTGACGTCTCCATCGATCCAATGGGAAATGTGGTAGGGAAATTGGGAAAGGGAAAACGATCCATAATGATCTGCTGTCACACCGATGAGGTTGGCTTAATGGTCAAGTATATCGATCCAAGGGGTTACATCTTTTTTGATCTCAACGGAATGATTGATGAAAGGGTGTTGTTAAGTTGTAAGGTGGATATCTGCTCCGAGAATGGAATCTATACAGGGGTCGTGGGAGTAAAAAATCCTCATCTGATGGGTCCAGAAGATCTAAAACGTCCTGTTTCGATTTCGGAACTCTGGATCGATGTAGGGGCCGAAAGTGCAGAGGAAGTAAAAGCCTGGGGAATTGAAATCGGAAACCCCATTGTCTACCACCCCAATCTCCAATGGATCGGAAAGGAGAGCCTCATCAGTAAATCCATTGATAATCGGGCTGGATGTGCCATCCTGATCGAACTGGCCCAACGGATGAATCAGGAAAAAATAGACTACCAACTATTTCTCGTAGCCGCGGTCCAGGAGGAAGTTGGATCGAGAGGGGCAAAGGTTGCGGCTCAAACGCTTCAGCCAGATATCGCCATCATCCTTGATACGGTACCGGCCCGAGATCCAATCACTTCGCCCCAACAAGCCACCGGCGAGTGCGGAAAAGGGCCAGTGATCCGAACTATGGATACGAAGGGTCTTGGCTTGGGGACAATCTATTCAAAGAAGATTTCAAAAAGACTGACCGAGATAGCCATCCAAAATCAGATTCCCTATCAAAAAGATATCTTTCAGACCTGGACAGATGCCTCCACGATCCACACTTCGGGAAGAGGAATCCCCTGTGGAGGGGTGTTTATTCCCAGGCGTTATAGTCATTCACCGAATGAATTGGTAAAATGGTCTGATATAGAAAGAACGTTAGACTTGCTCTATCTGTTTTTAAAGGAACTCACCTCAGACGAAATCGAAAATCTCTCCCGAAAAATCTGACTCACTTCCCATGACTGTTTGGCCACCCACGAACGATAAAAAATCTCCCTTATCTTAATCCATCCTCTTTTTTAGCCTCTTCTTTCTTGAGTCCACCGATCCTCGGGTGAGGTCGCCCGGAGTCTGTGACGACAATGGCCACCAAGATCTCATCGGATCGAGGAGCATCTGGAACTTTCACCGTCATCGCATCAAAATGAGATCTGACAAAAGCGGCATCTTTATAATGGAGAGGAACATCGATTTCTGTGCCTGGGCCACCCATCTTTTTGGCTGATGGGATAATCGCTTTTCCACCTCCGACCGCCTCCCTCAGAGGTCCTCCTAATTTCGGATGCAGGATAGCGGCGGCATGTTCCAGCTCTCCATCCACTCCAACAATGGCTGCCTTCCCGTAACTCTCAGCATTCTTGGGAGAGATGTTTAATGCCTCCACTGCTCTCTTTCCAAGAATCCCTCCCAATTCCTCACCCATATCGATCAAAGGGGTTAAGTCTTCTACATATTTTCCCGCAAAGGGATTCTTGATCACGGCAATGGCTGCTGCCTTCCGTGTGGGTGGATCAACCTTCTTTCCTCCCTCGAGATGTGTTTCTTCTACGATCGTCACATATTTTCTTACCTCCATCTTATACACCTCCCATCCGTTCGTTTAGAGTATAGGACAGAATGCAAAACAAAGACCTATAAAACGGTTAACCAAGAATTCATCGATTCTGTCCATCCCACCTTTCCTTGAACCGAAATGAGGGCTCCTTTAATTAAACCCTTTTGGTACAATAGGTCTGCTTTTGATAGGCCCGCTCTTAAGGCCTCTCCAATCTTTTCTTGAGAGAGTTCGCCCACCTCTACGGTAACCCACTCTCCCTTAAGATCGGTATCCGGATAGATTTTCTCGGCAGGAAGCCTGAGGATATTGGAATCCTCAATATTGGTAAAGTTCCCAATGGTCGTTGCAGCCGCATCGGCCAGGGATGCGGTCTCTGCAACGACAGTGGCTGCCTGGGCAATCCCTTTCGTAAAACTTCTTCCTCCCAGTCCACTGGTAGCCACCCCTCCTATCTTCATCGTGGAATCAATAGAAAGAAGATAGGCAGGTGTCGGTGCCTCGATCTCTGTCTTTATCCCAACCTTGGCCACTTCATTTTCCCTCAATCGAATGGCAATATCCCCACCATTGTCCACGATGATCTTACTCCCCCCTCGAGTAAAAATAAAATCGGCCACCACATCCGAAACCGCCCCGGCGACAGCAGCCAGAGGGGTTAAATCTGCCTCCCCCATCTTTTGAGTGGCCCCAACCATTCTTTGAACCACCTCAGGGAACCTCTTTCTTCCCTTCAATTCTAAGGATTTCCTTTTTATCACAGGAAGAAATCTTGCTAAGTCCTTAAGAACTGCGATGGCCAATTGAGCTCCCTCTTTAGCCAATGGGATAAGGGTTCGATCTCCTTCCAATACCCGTATCCATATCCGCATCGGGCCGTAATCCACCCAGACACTTCCGTCCGATAAGATTTGAATTGGATCATTTACGGTTTCTTTCCTTTTCACCTTTCTTCTTTTCCTCTATCTCCTTTAGGACCTCTTCCAATCTTCTTATTTTCTCACGATGGCCTCCCATCTCGATATAGTCATCTAATCTCATCGTATATTCGAGGGGAACGACCGTAGCCGGGGTGGGAACATAGGTAAAGGCCCTTACCATCACCTTCTCCACATCAACCAAAAAAGTGATTCCCCCACCTGGGAGAATATAAGTCGGTGCCCCTCCTACAGTTAACCTTGCCCGATTCTGATGGATCGCCTGATTTAATTTCAAAGGAATCTTTGTTACCCCCGCCCTCGCACTTCCACCTGCCCCTCCAATAAAGACGGCTGAAACTCTTGAGCCCTCGCAGTGAGAAGCGATCATCTCTACTGCAATCTTAGCCTTCGGGGTTAATTCGATCTGTTCAAACTTCCCATTTTCCCCAAGGCGAAACATCGCTGCTCTTTCCCCTGTCGTTTCCGTAATCAAGAGAGTCATTCCTAATTGAGCGATCTTCGAATCCACACCTTCTATAATATCGAGGGGATTCTCAATATTGGTTCCTCCCCAGCCCTTGCCATGTTCTCCAAAATAGCGACCCGGAGTGGATTGCCTTGCCTTCAATTTGATGCCGCTATAACGGGCACCCAATTCTCTCCCTGCAGCATGCTCTGTAAAAAGCCCTATAAGATGGGAGTCAAGGACAATCACCTCATCGGCCGCCTCCAAGAAATATCCTCCAAAAAGACCCATAGAGGCACTTCCACAACCCACCCGCATCTTTGTCCCTATTCTCCCATTGATCACCGGGGGTTTCCCTACTTGAAGAATCAACTCCGCTCCTTCTTTGACATTAAGTTTCACCTCTTTCCGATTGGCCATATCCGAGATCAGTTTGGCCACCACAATTCCATCCTGACCGGTGAGAAGATTCACTCCTCCGAGCGAGAGGATCTTTGAGCCATACTCTTCGGTACAGACGTGCCCTACTTTCCTCTTTCCGATAAGCACAGGGGCCCCTTCCTCCCCGATATGAATATCGGTATCGATCTTTACCTTAATTCCGCTGTAACTGAGAGGAGCTTCGGTGACCACTGTCACCACATCCACTCCTTCGACTTTGGATTGGACAATGTAAGGCGCGGGTTTAGTATCGGGATAAGTCGTCCCTGCGCCGATTCCTGTGATCAGGGGTTTCCGAATAGCCTCCTCATGATCCTTGCCGACAATCCCTGAAACATCCTCATAACGTTGAAGAGGAATGTTCCGAATGAGCTCTCCATTCCGATTGATAAATCTTTGGCAGGCCCCAGTATATCCCTCTAAAATGAGACACTGAATCGGACAGGAAAAACATCTTACCCTTCTCTCCTTGTGGAGAGAGTCAGAGAGAATGGCCTCTTTTGGGCAGACCTTTGTACAAGCCTTACACTCTACACAGGCCTCCGAGATCAAGGCCTTTTTCTTTTTACCTTTTTTAACCAATTGGATGGCTTGAATTGGACAGGTCTCCACACATAAACCACAACCCACACAGGTTTCCCAGTCTACAATCATTTCAAACTCTCTTGGTAAGTGTAATTTTGCGATTGGGTGGTGGAGTGTTTCGACTCACGCCAATCTTCATCTCCCCATCAATTAATACACCTGCAATCCCGGGGATATCTCCCGCTTCGATAGCCGAGAGGGCATCTTTTCCCACCGATCCCATGGGAGCATCCATGATCACAAGATCAGCTTCTCTTCCTACCTCTATCCTTCCCCGATTGAGTCGATAAACCCTCGCTGTATTCCCCGTAGCCATTGCAACGGCCTCTTCTGCCTTTACCCCGCAAAGGGAGGAAATAAAATTGATCACTCTGAGAATTCCTAAAGGGATGACTCCCGTTCCAGAAGGTGCATCGTTTCCAATAATGACCCTTGAATAGGCTTTCACTTCTTTTATGATTTTCATGCACTCAACGATCATCTTAGGATTTCCACAATGGACGATCTCGATGGCAAAAGAGGTGCCTCGAATGAGTTTCTCTGCCTCTCCAATTGGAATGGCAGTGGGACCTCCATTGATATGGGAGACAATATCTGGGTCAGCCGCCATTACATCCGCCGCCGGAACCGTGGTGCTTCCTGGAATAGAGGTTCCCCCTGTATGCATCATCACAACCATTCCATATTTCTTTGCCCATTTGACCATAGGGGCAGCCTCTCGAGGGGTTTTCACCCCTCCCAATCCAATCTCTCCGACCACTCGCACTCCTTCCTTTGCCAATTCCTCAAAATCTTTCTCTTGAAGTCCTGGCTCAAGGATCAGACCTCCTCCAACGACTTTGACCCCCGCAGGTCTTGCACTGGCAAACGATTTGGCCGCCAGAATGGCCAATGCCTTGGTTCCAGCTACATCCTTGGGTCTTCCCGGGAGGTGAACCTCACCAGCAGAGATCATGGTGGTGACCCCTCCATGAAGAGAAGATTCAATATAGTCAAGCATCTTCTGCCGGGGGGTAAAATCTCCAAAAACGGGATGGCAATGAGAATCAATAAGCCCTGGAGTCAGGGTCATACCCTGAATATCCAAGACTTGTTCCACCCCTTTCATATCCATCTCCTTTTCTTCTCCAATGGCTTGAATCAAACCTCCTTCAATCAGAAGGGCATTGGCTTTCAAAATAGGATTTGAAATATCTCCAGAGACCAGCGTTCCGATATTCTTAATCAATAGGGCTCCCATTTTAATCCTCCTTCTTAGCTTTTTGGACGGCTTCCAGGACCCTCTCCAGATTTGCTGGGAGATGGTAAATCCTCTCTCCAATGGCATCAGCGATTGCATTCAAAATGGCTGGGGCCGAAGGAATGAGGGCGGGTTCTCCCACCCCTTTGGCCCCAAAAGGACCACTCGGTTCCTGATCTTCCACCAAAATAGGAATCACTTCGGGAATATCCTTGGAGGTGGGGATAAGATAATTAACGAAAGAGATAGTCCTTCCAGGGTCATACTCCTCCATTAAAGCAAACCCAACCCCCATCGCCACTCCTCCGATAATCTGGCCGATTACATTGTTTGGATGAATCGCTCTTCCCACATCGTGGCATGCGATCACCCGAAGGACCTTTACCTTTCCCGTCTCGATATCGACCTCCACTTCAGCCAGGTGGGTGGCAAAGGCATAAGTCGCATAAGGGCTCCCCTGTCCTGTTTCTGGATCCAGTCTTGTCGTTTCTGGATCGAAATGACCTTCTCCTCTGATGGTCTTCCCAGTTCTCCTCGCAACTTCTTGGATGGGTAAACCCAAGCATAGTTTCTGCCGATGCTTCACCAATCCATCCTCCACAAAAAGGTCCTTCTCCTCTTCATTGAGAAGGGAGCTTGCCTCCTGAAGAACCTTTTTCTTAAGGTTCCCTATCGCATTGAGAATGGCATTGCCTGTAATATAAGTCTGACGACTTGCAGAGGTTGCGCCTGTATCGGTAGTGAGGAAAGTATCGGCCCTGATGAGTTGAATCTCCTTTAATTCAATCCCTAAAGCTTCGGAGGCAATCTGAAGAAGAACGGTGTCTGAACCCTGTCCAATATCGGCCACTCCGATATAAAGGATGATTTCTCCTTTTGGAGAAAGTTCTATCTGTGCTGTGGATGGATTTGCCATCCCAGTATTTCCGATCCCGTACCACATTGAACCAATCCCGATGCCCCTTCGGATAAAGGGTCTTTTTGAATCCAAGGGGGAAGGCAAAATTTTCCTTCGCCACTCTTCGATCCTCTCTAATGTCTTTCGAATTCCCACACTTGCCCTGAGGACCTGACCCGTCGCTGTCTCACTCCCAATTTGAAGGGCATTGATTTTTCTTATTTCTAAGGGATCCATCTTTAAGGCTTGAGCCAAAAGATCCATCTGGGACTCATGGGCAAAAGCGATCTGGGGTACTCCGAATCCTCTCATCGCCCCCGACCATGGGTTATTGGTGTAAGCCATTCGGCTTCTGACCTTCACATGGGGGACTTGATAGGGACCAGTCGCATGAACTGCTGCCCTGATGGCAACGGTTGTCCCATAGGAGGCATAAGCCCCCGTATCCCCTAAAATATCCACCTCCACGGCAGTGAGTCTTCCATCCTTTCTTGCTCCACTCCGATAATGAATCTTCAAGGGATGTCGTTTAGAGATCACCTGAAAGACTTCTTCTCGAGTATATACCATTTTGACAGGTCTTTTTAGGTGAAAAGCGGCCAAGGCTAAAAAACATTGAATTGTGATATCGAGCCTTCCTCCAAAGGCACCCCCTGTGGTGGACTGAATGATCCTTACCCTCTCGAAGGGCAAGTTAAGAAAGGAGGCCACCTCCCTCTGATCGTAATGCACATTCTGGGTGGGACAGATGATCACCAGTCTCTCCTCTTCATCCCAATACGCCACCCCTCCATCGGGTTCTAAATAGGCATGATCAACCCAGGTCGTTGTATAAGTGTTTTCTATGATGACTTCTGCCTCTTTGAATCCAACCTGGATATCCCCCTTGACGAGATTAAACTCTACAAGCAAATTTCCCTTTTCATGGATAGGAGGAGCGAATGGCTGAAGCGCTTCCTCGGGAGTCTTTATGGAAGGAAGTTCCTCATAGGTCACCTTTATTTTCTGAGAGGCCTCTTCCGTAGCTTCGACTGTTTCTCCCGCAACAAGGGCGATGGGATCCCCCACATACCTTACGCGATCTAAAGCGAGGACAGGCTGGTCCTTCTGGATGATTCCAATCCGATTCCTTCCAGGGATGTCCTTTGCGGTAAAGATTCTTTCGACCCCTTTAACCTGGAGGGCTTCTTCTAATTCGACTTTTACTATCTTAGCATGGGGTTTATCACTTCGAACAACTTTGAGATAAAGGGGATTGGGGATGCAGTAATCCCCTCCATATCGTGAAGCTCCTAATACTTTATCCAGAGCATCTAACTTTAAGACATTTACTCCAATCTTCTTCATTGGAGATTCTCAAAGGCCTGCTGAATTGCTCTCATTACCAGGGCCTTTACTACAGGTGATTTATAAGAAGTGGAGGGGCGAACTCCACTTCGTAAAACCATCTCTGAAGAAGTCTTTTCAGAGGCCACTCTTAACCGTTCAAGATCAAAGGGCTGATCCTCTAAGAAAGATTCTGCTTCCTTCATTCTTTGAGGAGTAGGAGTGATTGCTCCTACCGAGATTCTAACCTGTTTCATCCTAATTCCCTCTCTTTGAAGCAAGACAGCGATACTCATTCTGGCTATAGCCATCCCATCTCGCCTGGCCAATCGGATAAAAGATCCTTTCATATGTGGATGGAGTTTCTTAAACGAGATGGAAACTAAAATCTCATGGGGAAGCAGGGTGCTCCGATAAGGGCCTTGGATAAGGGACTCAATAGGGACCTCTTTCTCTCCTTCTTTGGATACGACTTTCCCCATCGCCTCCAATACCATCAGAGGAGGAAGTGTATCTGCCGCAGGGGAGGCATTAACAACATTCCCTCCAATCGTTCCAGTATTTCTGATCTGGGGAGATCCTATCTGGGAGGCTGCCTCTGAGAGTATTTTCCCATAGGTGTTTATGATAGGGGAGACGGCAATTTCGGAATGGGTGACTGCCCCTCCAATAGAAATGGCCCCATCTTTCTCCTCTATTTTTCTAAGTTCCGCAATACGGGTAATATCAATAAGAAACTCAGGCCTGAGGAGTCCATTTCGAAGAGCAATGATCAGATCCGTTCCCCCTGCGATCACCTTTGCCTTCTCTCTGTAATCCCACAAAAGATCGCAGGCCTCTTTGAGGTTTTTCGGAATTTTATACTGAAATGGAGGGATCATCTATTTTCCAACCGCTTCAATTGCTTCCATGATCTGCTGGTATCCTGTACAACGACAAAGATTCCCTGAAATAGCCTCTTTTATCTCTTCTCGAGTTGGCTTCGGGTTTTTCTCCAATAAGGCTTTCGCAGACATTAACATTCCCGGGGTACAGAATCCACACTGAACAGCCCCATGCTCAATAAAAGACCTCTGTAAAGGATGAAGAGATTCCCTGCTTCCGAGTCCTTCCACTGTCTCAACCCGCCTTCCTTCAACTTTGGGGACTAAAATGAGACAGGAGTTAACGGCCAATCCATCCAGCAAGACCGTGCAGGCACCGCATTCGCCAATCCCACAGCCCTCTTTGGTGCCTGTCAATCCGAGTTTTTCTCTAAGGAGGCGAAGAAGGGTCCAGTGAGGAGGAACCTCTACCTCGATCTCTTTTCCATTAAGAACGAATCGAATCATCTAAACCCACCTTGCCACAACGGTCTTTTCATCCATAAACATTCTCATGGAGGCCATTCGAGATTTGGCTGTTCCCACAAAAGATTCTCTTCTTGACCCGAGGGGAAAGAAAGCATAGGGTTGGGCCACCCCCACATTTACCCCTACGTTCCCCACATTGACCTCTCGAATGAATTTTCTTGCATTCCTTCCGTCCCTGGTCATGATACAGGCTGTATGACCCAGGTTCGTTTTCGAGTTAATCCACTCGATGGCCTGATCAAGGCTCTCGCCTCGAATCAAAGCAGCAACAGGACCAAAGGCCTCCTCCTTGGCCATAGACATGTCAACATTGACATCTTCAAGAATGGTTGGGCCCAGAAAATAACCTTTCGGATAATCCTTTACTATTACACCTCTTCCATCAAGAACCATCTTTGCTCCTTCCGATAGCGATGTCTCGATCCAATTGAGCACTTTCTCCTTTCCCGCCTGAGTCGTCATCGGCCCCAATTCTGTTTCCGTATCCAGTCCGTATCCCAATTTCATCCTTGAAGCCGCCTCTTTGAAACGTCTTTTCACTTCATCATAAATGGGGCCAATGATGACAACATTGTCGACCCCCAGGCATCGTTGCCCTGACATCCCAAAGCATCCCCTGAGGAGCCATTGAATCCCTTGATCAAGATCGGCATCAGGCATGATCACCACATGGTTCTTCCCATTCCCATTGATAGAAGAAGTCTTCTTGAGTTTTCCGCAAATATCAAAAAGTTCATGTCCAGCTCGATTCGAACCAATAAAGCCGACTCCCTTGACCTCGGGTTGAGAAAGGATCTCCTTATTAATCGTCCTTCCTCCATGAATGAGATTTAGAACTCCTGGAGGAAATCCTGCTTCCTGGGCCACTTTAGTAATCGCTTCGGAGGCAACCGGGCATTGCCTGCTCGGACTGATGACCATGGTGCAACCCGCAGCTAACCCGTAAGGAACAAAAGAGGACCAGGCATGCATGGGAATATTACCAGGTGTAATGATTAGGAACACGCCCAAGGGTTCCCAAATGAGATATTGATCGATTCCATCTGCCACCTGATCCATATGTTCATTCCTCTTGGCCAACCCATAAAGAGCAGAACAGGCGGATTCAATATTTTCAATCACCCTTCGGACAGATCCTCTGGCCTCATCAATCGTTCTTCCATGATCCTGAACAAGAATTCGGGAGAGCTCCTCAAAATGTTCTTCAAACTTTGCCCTCATATCAAATAGGAGGCGGGCTCGATCCCTAAGGGGAACCTCCCTCCATTCCTTGAAGGCCTTGTGGGCCGCTTCTACAGCCATTCTTGCCTCTTCCTTCGTCGCCTCTGGAAATTCTGAAATGACTTCATCAGTAGCAGGATTGGTATTGGTGTGGATGAGGGTTGATTTCGATTCTATCCATTCTCCGTTGATTAAAAATCTTTGCTTGCCATAATGTTTTTTTACTTCGGACAGTAGGGCCATCTCTCCTCCTTCTCTTTGATTTACCTTCCCATCATGCTGGGTAAAAAAAGGGCTATTTTAGGAAAAATCGTGATCAGGACTACTACCACAATCATCGAAAAAAGGAAAGGCATCGCTCCCCGGAAGATCGTCTCCATGGGAACATCCTTCACGACTCCAGCAAGGGTGTATACATTTAATCCCACAGGAGGGGTAATCAATCCTGCCTCCATCATGATCACACAGATCACTCCGAACCAAATGGGATCAAAGCCAAGCGTCTTAATCACCGGGAAAATGACAGGCATGGTCAGAACCATCATGGAAATAGCATCTAAAAAGCAACCCATAAATAGATAAATCAGCACGATGATGGAAAGGATGAAATATCGAGAAACCTCAAGACTCGCCATCCAGTTTGAGACAGCCATCGGAATGGTTGAGAGGGCAAGAAAGTAACTAAAAACATTGGCTCCGGCTACCAAAAAGAGGACAAGGACAGAAATTCGAGTGGCCTCCAATAAAGAGGTCGTAAGAGTTTTTAGAGTCAATTTTCCCTTTAAAAGAATGATTATAAAAAGGGCGGTTGCCCCGATTGCTCCTGCTTCCGTAGGATTGATAAAGCCAAGATATATCCCTCCCATGACAATGAGAAATACCAGAAGGGTCTCCCATATTCCGGAAAGGGCAAGAATCTTTTCCTTCAAACTGATCTCCCCAGAAGTGGCGGGGGCTAAATGAGGGTTAAGTTTGACTTGGATTACAATGATGAGAATAAAAGCCAAAGAAAGAAGGGCTCCTGGAAAGATACCCGAGATTAAGAGTTTTCCGATAGACTGTTCGGTCAGCATCCCATAGACCACAAACCCTAAAGAGGGGGGAATGAGAAAGCTAAGGGTTCCTCCTGCAGCGACCACTCCGACTGCCAATTTGGGATCGTAGCGAAATCGTCTCATCTCCGGAATGGCGATTGTTCCCATGGCTGCAGAGGCGGCTACAGAAGAACCACTGAGGGCTGCAAAGAAGGCACAGGCAGCAATGGTTGCAATCCCTAATCCGCCAGGCCATTTTCGAAACCACTTATCGAAGGATTCATAGAGTTCACGGGTAATCCCTGCACCCCCTGCAAATCCGCCCATCAGGATGAAGAGAGGGATGATGGTATAAGGATAATGGGAGGCGGTTTCATAAAGGGTCTTGGCCACAACGGGCAGGGCAGCATGGATGGAGGTTAAATAACTGATGCCTAAAAACCCCACAAACATCATGACAAAGGCAATGGGCATTCCAAGAAAGAGCAAGAAGACCAACACCCCACTGCCAATGATTCCAATCGTAATTGGACTCACTTTTCGTCCCTTTTCAGCTTTTTTATAAAATCGATTAGATCCATCATCAGTTCGAGCCAGAGCAGAAAGCCCCCAATGGCTACAAGGAGTCGAAAAGGAGATTGAGGAATTCTCAACATGTCTGAGACCGTTCGTTCTCTAATTCCCTCAACCCATCCCTGCCAGACGAGAATGGTGATAATAAAGAGACTGAGGAGCGTGGTCATAATCCTGCAAAGGGTTCGAACTCGGGGAGATAACCGATTAATAATAAAATCCACTCCTACATGCCCTTTCACCTGTTGGGTATAAGCAGCCCCTAAAAGAATAAACACCGCTAACATATATTCGGATAATTCGAAGGTCCCAGGGATGGTTTTGGAAAGAAATTTTCTCCCCAAAACATCCCCTGTAGTTAACAACATCAATGGAAGGAGAAGAAACATCCCGGCCATACACACACATAAATTGAATCGCTGGATCAGTTTCCTCATCTTTACAGTCAATTCACTTTAGGGTGAGTAAAATTTCACAATTAAACCCAAATTGAAGGGGCGATTCATGTCGCCCCTCCTTTGGTGATAAATTCTATTTCGCCCATTCCTTTGGAAAAGCAACCACCTTCACACCCCTCTTCTCGCATTCTTGGTTGAACATCTTGACGGTCTCTTTTGCAGGAAGCCCTTTACTTTCCAAACCGGCTACCCATTTCCTTGTCTCCTCTCTGAACCCTTCATACCATCTTTCTGCTTCCTCTGCTGGAAGGGTGTAAAGATTGACCCCTTTATCCGCAATTTCTTTCATCATTACCTTATAGACCTCTCGAGTCAGTCCTCCTGTTGTTCTAAAAGGATTACGTCCTAACGATTCTATAATTGCCTTATGTTCCTCAGGCAACTTTTTCCAGCTCTCCATATTCATCACTACGCCCTCGGTCACACATCCAAATGTAGCAATCACCCCATGTTTCACGACCTCCTGGAGCTTAAAACTCAGAAGGATAGGAGGACATGTTACAAGGCCATCTATGGTCCCTGTCTCCATAGCCAGATAGACATCTCCCAGAGGCATGAAAATAGGCTCTGCACCTAATGATTTGATATAATTGGTTTGATGTCCTCCTGGAGTTCTTATCTTCAGTCCTTTAGTATCTGCTAATGAACGGATGGGTTTTTTTGTCCACAAAAAGGATTGGATGCAACCGTTCAATTCGATCATTTTCACATCTTTGAATTCTCTATGGAGCATTCTTTCGTACATCGCGTTACCGATATCCACAGCGAGGTCTTTTCCGTCCACCCAGGCGGCCAATGAGAGAACATCCGAAAGAGGAAAACGTCCCGGCGTCCAGGTGGCGGTGAAGTATCCCATGTCTGAAAGTCCTTTGGCTACAATATCAAAGTGTTCAGGCCCTTTTCCTAAGGCTGCACCTGCATACATCGTGTATGAAATTTTTCCACCACTTTTCTTCTTCATCTCCTCAAGCATGGGCTCCCAAACCGTCTTTACCTCTCGACCCGCAGGTGCATGCCAGGTGCTAAAACGGATATGGGTGGTCTGGGCAAAGGAGAGTTCATAAATACCACCCCCCAATCCTAAAGCCATACCTCCAATAATCGATCCCTTTAAAAAATTCCTTCTCGTTAGTCCCTCACACATTTTTTATTCCTCCTTTCTTTTTCTCTCGATGGGTGAGAGAATAGAATGTTGAATAAGAATAGACCATCTTTTTTAAAATATTCGATTTTCAAAAAATTTTCAACAAAATTTTGCCCTAAATGGGTAATCCCTCACTGAAGGTTAAGATTTTGCCTTTTTATATCATCTTGCCAGGGTGAGTAACTTTATTCCCTTAATCTCTTTGAATGTAGCCCCTTCACTGATAGATCGAATGACTCGGTCTGTGTCAATTACTTTTGAGCCACAGATGGCATTTATCCCATGGTCAAACAGAACAGGAGATAGAGGGGATGTGGGGCCAATCAAAACAACGAAAGCCTTTCTACAGAGAGCAAGAAGATCCTCCAAGGTATGATTGATAAAGGCCGTCCCTGTAATTCCTACCACCTCACACTGAGGCAATATTCGGTCTGCCTCACTTGCAGGTAAGTCCCCTGCCCGCACTCTCTGTTCAAGAACCCATAAGTCTTTTATTCTTTCCCTTAATTTCATAATCCATGGAAAGTGGCCCACAATCGCCACCTTCTTTCCCTCTCCCTTTTCGAGAATAATCTCAAAAGCATTTTTCTCCACACACGATGATTCCTCAATATCGATTAATGAATTGATCGTGGCCATCCCTATGGAAGCCTCCAACAAATGGTCCGACTTAGCATATTCGGCTAATTCTAATGCCATCTTTTGAGTAAGGCGCCCAACATCCCTCACACCTCGATCATGGGGAATCCCTTCATCCCTGAAAGTCGAGGAAAGACCACAGTGTTTACTCACTACGGCAGTCCAAAAGACACAGGTATGGACGGACTTAACTGGAACCTCATTTCCTTTAAGGCTCATCAGGAGGTCATCAAGTATTTTCATTCCATCACCTCGATAATAATCTCACGGCAATCATCTACACCCATTTTTTACCATGAGATTCACTCATGGTTTTGATGGATGCTCCCAATAGCGAGAAAATTTTTCTCAACCTTCGATGAGTTGAATCGGATCCCCGATTTTTACTTCCCCGCTTTCTATAACCTTACAAAAAATACCCTCTTTAGGTAAGATAGAATATCCCTGATAATAGTAGGTGTGGGCTTTGGAGGGATCCTTTCCAATCTGAATGACTTCGAGCTTTGCCTCACCCACCTTCAAACGGGTACCTACGGGAAGATGGGTTAACTCCATTCCTTCAGTGGTGATATTCTCTGCAAAACACCCAGGCCCTGCCGAAATGGCCTTCTCTTTACAAAGCCTCTGGATACTCTCAATAGCAAGAAGGCTTACCTCCTTCTCTGTCCCGGCGTGAGAATCACCCACTAATCCAACCCCTTTTTGGAGAAGACCTCGCCCAACATTCCTCTTTGGTTCAGTTCGTTTTTGACTCAGGCAGACACCGATGACCTTTCCTTCCATAAAGTCTCCTTAGATCGGTTAAAAAAGGAAGGTTATTTTCCTTTCCATTGAGGCTTTCGTTTTTCTATGAAGGCTTTAACTCCCTCATGGGCATCTTCAGTGGTGCATAACCTGGCCATGATTTCCCGGTGAAGCGCGAACTTCTGTTGAAATGGAAGATCGATCATTTCGTAGTAGAATTGTTTTCCCATCCGGAGGGCCAGAGGGCTTTTAGAGATGAGTTTTTTAGCAAACACAAGAGTTTCTTCTTCCAGCATTTCAGGGGGGACCACTCTATTCACTAACCCCAAACGTTCTGCTTCTTTGGCATCGATCATCTCTCCACTTAAAAGCATCTCCAAGGTTTTTTTCTTACCGATACCATAGCTCATGGGAATGAGAGGCCCCGTACAGAGCAATCCAACGTTGATCGCGGTGGTCCCAAGTTTGGCATCCTCTGCCATGATGGCAAAATCCGCAGCGGCCACCAATCCGGCACCATTAGCCACTGCATATCCGTGGACCATGGCGATCACAGGTTTTACCATCGAGGCGATAGTCAGGTGCATCTGATCCATGAGGGCAAGCCATTGAGGATATTCAGAAGGGGCTATCTCCAGAAACTCATTCACATCGATTCCCGTTGAAAAAACTTTACCTGCTCCCTTAATGATCACGACCCGGACTTCGATCTCCTCATCCAATTGTTTTAAAGCGAGATGAAGTTCTTCAGCCATTTGGCTGTTAAAGGTATTGAACTTTTGTGGACGATTGAGGGTAATGATACCGATTTGGTCTCTCTTTTCGATTAGAATTGTTTTAAAAGGCATAACCCTTCTCCTTTTTTTATTTATTAAAAATTGGAACAGTGGCGGTCCCTCGAAGCACTTTTTCTCCCCGTTGATTCTTAACTAGGATGTCCAATATTAAAGAAACTTCTTTTTCTTTGGTTTTCCTTTCTTTGACTTGTATTCGGGTTCGCGCCGTATCTCCGGGTCTTAAGGGATGAAGAAATTGAATGTCCATTTCACCATGGTGGACCCATTCCCAAGGGAAAACGGCCATCAATGATTCAGAAATATAAGCCACACTCATTAACCCATGGGCAATGATCCCTCCAAAAGGGGTGGATCTTGCATATTCCTCATCCACATGGATTGGATTTCCAATTCCCAGGATTTCTTCATACTGTTTAATTTTCTCTATGGTGATTCTCTTTATCAAAGAGGGAAGGGAATCACCGATTTTCCATTCTTGAGTGGGTGAAATGGAACTATGGGTGATTGGGAGGGGTTGACTTTTAAATGGTGACATCTTTGAGGTTTGACTCTTTTTAACTTCCTTTTCTAAATTTTTCCATACCGAAGTGGATTCGCTCCATACCACAAGTTCTCCGCGTTGATTCCTGCTGTGGCTAGTGAAAGTGAGGAACCAATCCCCCGCTTTCTTTACTTTTTGAGTAAGCTCCGCTTGAATCGTGATCTGGTCTCCTGGGTACATGGGTCCATAAAATCTGAATTTTTGTTGGAGATGGATTCCTCCAGGCGAAGGATTCCAATCAGTTCGATAGGCCTTCAAAATAAATAAACTTGCAATAGTAGGAGGGGCGATGATTCCCCCAAAAGGACCGGAGGAGGCTTTTGATGAATCTCTATGAAAGAAATTGAAGTCCTCCACCACATTTACATATTTAAAAATTATCTCTTCGGAAATAGAATATAAGAGAGGCGAGAAGCGACGACCCACAGGGATCTGTTTAAAAAAGTCCAATATTTTCTTTCCCCTTTCTCCCCATTAGATAATCATCCAAATTCCGAGAGCAAGAGCTTTGAAGTACATCACGACAAAGCGAATAGGCTCCGAAAAGATCTAAACGGTCGAGAATAGGAGACCCAACCCTAGATCCTGAAAGGGCAATAAGAACCAGTGCTATTGGGCCGATATCTGAATAACAATGAGAGGCCTCTGCCCGAAGACGGAGTGAGTTGAAGGCCTTTGCCCTCTTTACTTCAAAGCGTGAGACAATAACAATCGCAATAAGGATAGCGGATAAACTAAAGAAAGAAAAGTAGAAATGATTTGGGATTAAGGGCCTTTCTACCTTGAAAACATTAAGGGTTGCTGCAGAGATACATCGGTCTTTATTAGATGCAAGAGAGAAATGGACCATCCCCATTAAATCCACCCTTTTTCTCAGCTCTTGTCGCCATGGACTCTTTCCTGATGGAGTTTCTTTCCGGCTTGCTCGGCTGCAATTAAAATTGGGTCTAAAGGGGCAGAAAAAGGAGGTGCATAAGCAAAATCGAGTCTCGAAATTTCATCGATCGTCATTTTTTGATGGAGAGCGACTGCCAATGCATTGATCCTCCTCGCCACCCCCTCCTTGCCCGCCATCTGAGCTCCTAATAGTCTCCCATTTCTCTGATCAAAGATTAACTTAATGAGCATTCTTTTTGATCCAGGCATATATCCCACCTTTGATTCAGCTTCAATCATCTGTGACTCCGCATCGAAACCGTATCGCTTGGCAACTTGAAAGCCTAAACCTGTAAAGGCGACCTCCAGTTCAAATACCTTGAAAGCAGCCGATCCCACCACTCCATGAAATGTGGCTTTACCCCCTGCAGCATTTTCGCCCGCGACCCTTCCCTGTTTATTGGCAATATCTCCCAATGGGGTATGGACCCAATCTTGGCTTATTAGATTAAAGACTTCACAACAATCTCCTGCCGTATAGATATCTTTAAGATTTGTCTTTTGAGAAAAATCCGTCCTTATCGCTCCTGTCTTTCCAAGCTCAATCCCTGCCTCTCGGGCCATTTCAACATTAGGCACTACACCGATAGCCATCAGGACCATATCCGTAGAATACTCTCCTTTTGTGGTTTCAACAGACGTCACTTCTCCATGGCCATTTAGATGAAAGGCTACGGGTTCTTGATTGGGGAGGAAGTGGACTCCACTTTCTTGAAGCTCCTTCAATATCCTTTCTGAGATCTCTCTTTCAAGATTTCCAGCCGGTAAGTCCCTACGACAGAATAAAAAGGTTTCTATCCCCCTCGATCTGAAAGCTTCGCACATCTCAAGGCCAATAAACCCTCCTCCAAGGACAGAAACCCGTTTAGGTCTTGTTTCATCTATATAGGTTTTGATACGGATCCCATCTTGAATATCCTTCAGGGTGAAAATGTTCATGGCATTGCTTCCAGGAAGGTTGAGACGTCTGGATCGGCCCCCAGTAGCAATGATGAGTTTGTCGTAAGAAAAACATTGAGTTTCGGATTTGGATAGGTCAATGACTTCGATTCTTTTCTCTTGCGGATCAATTTGAGTCACCCGATGTTCTATCAGAACATCGATATCCTGCATCTCTTTAAATTGTTGTGGGGTTCGAACTATCAATTTTTTTTGATCTTTGATTACATCACCGATGTAATAAGGAGTTTCTCAGGATCCATAGGATATAAATCTTCCCTGCTCGAACAGGGTAACTTCCAGCTCAGGATTGACTCGCTTGGCTCGGGCCGCTGCACTGGGACCTGCCGCTGAACCTCCAATAATAAGAAGTTTCTCTTTTCTTGGCATATTCCACTCCTTCCCTTTAAACTCGATGATTATTCAAACCCAACTTATTGAGTTAACTTCCCATGACCGCTTTGTCACCCACAAACGATAAAAATCATTTTCAGGGTACCCTTTTCCCTTCCCCTCTTCTTCATCCTAAATATTTACGAAAAGAAGAGAGGAAGGGAAATAATTAAAAAGCCATCTCTGGTTTCCAGACCTTCCATACCTTCCCTGCTAAGTCAGGACCGGGTTTCAAGGTTGGTTTTCCTGGCTGCCAACCAGAAGGCATGACCTCTCCTGTGGCACGTACATGTTGAAAGGCTTTGATCTGTCTGATCAGTTCAGTCACATTTCGCCCTACTGGTGGGGTTAATATCTCCATGGCCTGAATGATCCCATCCGGATCAATTAAAAACCGACCTCGAATATCTACCCCTACCTCCTCATCATATACCCCATAAACTTTGCCAATCCGGCCACCACTGTCTGAAAGCATTGGAAATGGAACTCCACCAGGGACCATTTTCGAGAGTTCCTCTTCCTGCCAAATCTTATGAGTAAATCGGCTATCCGTACTTAGCGAAATCACCTCTACTCCAAGAGACTTAATCTCATTGTATTTGGCGGCAACTGCCGACAATTCTGTTGGTCAAACGAATGTGAAATCACCAGGATAAAAACAGAGAATCACCCACTTTCCCCTATAATCCGAAAGTTTAATATTTTTGAATCCTCCATCTATATAAGCACTTGCCTCGAAATCAGGGGCTGGCTTCCCAACTTGAGCTATCACTTTAAACTCCTCCCTTCTTATTGGACTTGGATAAGGGGTTTCAGTCTCAGGAACAATCGGTCCCTTTGCCGGCTCTACACACGAATCTTTAGCCTCTCCCATTGGCATTCCTCCTTTCATCTAAAATTTCAGAAATGAAAACCTTCATAAAGAGTTCTGAGGTCATGAAAGCCCCTAAAATCCATCATTTCGTTATGCGGTGGTAAAGGTGTAACGCGTTCCCGCCGTATTGATGATAAATTGCTTGGGCATCTCCCTTTCAAACATGGTCACGGCTTCCCACCCCGTACAATGCATGGGAATGATATAGTCTGGATTTATAGCCTTCATCTCTGCTACGGTACTTTGAATTTTGGCTATCGGAGCTCCGATTAAATGGAATCCTCCTATGACGACATGAACCTTATCGATTCCAGTCATCTTCTGAGCGTGTTTTACGGTGTTGACGATTCCTGCATGGGCACAGGAAGACAAAACGACCAACCCTTTTCCTTTAACGTTAAATACGACGGACTGCTCTCCCATGAACAGATCCAGTTCCATTTTATCTCCTCGTTTAATAAATAGAATCGGAGATCCTTTCTCATATTCTGTAACCCTTTCTATATTTCCTGTTAAATAAGCCCCAGGAACAATTGGAGTGGGCTCCTTAATCTCTATAATCTTGACCCAATTGAGCGCTTCTATTTCCTCCCGCTTCAATTGTCCCAGATCCTGCATACCACTCGGGTCATAGCGCCCAGCAGGAAGATTGGCAAACCGACGATGAAAAGTTTCTTCCCCAACGTAAAGGGGTATGCCCTTCCTGATTTTCGTCCTATTATGTTTGAGAATGGCGATGAGATTCCCCCAATGGTCGAAGTGACCATGGCTGATACCCATGGCCTCTAACTTGTTCAGATCCAAGTTAAGGAGCTCTATATTCTTACTCACTCCTTGAAAATCCAAACCATAATCAAACATGAAGGCATAAGATTTACCATCCATCCATGTCTCGATGTAGTAAGACAAACCGTGCTCGGCATGAAATGACGAGTCAGGACCGATCATATATCGTTTAACCATTTTAAAATCGGGAGGATATAAATTCCACCTTAAACAATCGTAATAATTGTCTGTTATCACGGTGATCACTAATTTTTCAATCTCCGGAATTTTAACAGCACCATAAGCCACTGTAGCACCTCCTTTCAAAGCATCGCCTGCCATTAACATTGCCCCTGTTACAACCGATGTTTTTAAAAATTCCCTGCGGTTCATCTCTTTTAACATAACTCCCACCTCCTTCATGAATTGGTTTTGAGGGTTAAGGAGTAAGGGAAAAAACTTACCCCTAAAACTGCCTATCCCACCCTGTGGGCACACCAACTTCAAACCCTTTACTCGAATCCTATTTTAGATGAGCCCTCACCTCCTTTCATCACTCCTGTAAGCCCTTTTAATCTCATCCTCAGACGCATTTCGATTGAGACCCAAGATCTGATCATAATCTTTTCGGTGCACTCTTAAACCCCTCAAGAGGTCCACGGCCCCCTAATTGATCCCTCAGGGGGATCCCACTGAAAAAGCAGAATGCCTGTTTGCCATTAGGGCACCTCGTCCTCTCTCTCCTCAGGAGGAAGTTTTTCAAATAATGGCTCATCCATATCCAGAACCTTCAAAGGGCCTTTTCCGGTGAAGAGTTTTATGATTTTCCCAATGGTATAGGCATTTCCCCTGAGCATCAATTTGCAGTTTTTGAAACGGCATCCAGAAACTTCCGTCTCCCCTTTCTCAAGGATGATGATACAATTTTCAAAATCGCAGTGAATAAAGGATGTTCCATCCAGTTCAACCTTTTTATTAAAAAATTTGGAATTTTTATATCGAATTTTGTAGTGTTCCATAATGGCTTAATTCCCTGCTTATCCAGATGGTTTTTTAATCTTTTCAAAATCATTGGACATTCTCGGATTTTTTCTTTTCCCCATAGCCTTTTGAAAACTGGGTCTTTTCTATCCATCCAATCCTGGCATTTGTTTTTGAATCAATCTCTTCTACAACTCCCCCCTGTGGAACAGGGTGGGGTGGAACACCGTTCTTCTCTTCCGCAACAGGTATGTCCGGGACTCCTTTTCTCACCTTTCAGGGAATGAGCAACGGAAAGCATTTTTTCTAATTGAGAGCTCCCGCATTGTTTGCAACTTAAAGTTTGTTCCTTTGAGCCTATTCCTACCAAAAATTCCGAAATAGCTCCACATATATTACAGCGATATTCATAAATGGGCATTCTTAATCCTCCTTATGCTAAAAATATTGGTTTCGATAATCTTTTGTAATTCTCTTATCCTTCCACTATCATTTTATAACTCGCCTTCCCTTCTTCCGAATAGATCAAGAATTTAACCTCTTTCCCCTCAGAGAGATATCTTTCATATTGACCTCGAAGATCACTAAAATCGGTGGATTCCAGAAACCACCTTAATGCTTCAAGCCTTTCCCCAAGCTCTTCGTCCAAACCCCCTTCTTTTTTAAGAAGGAGGTTAAGGATTCGCTCATATTCTTTTTTTGATAAGGTTTCGATACATTGGGATAGATCGGGCTTTAATTCAATCCGAACCATTTTTACCCTTATCTTCGTTTTTCAAATCATGGGTTGTGGAGGAGTTGAACCCTATCCTATTCAATGATTAGAGATCTCCCTGCTGAGTTAAAGCCCCGACATCTTTAACCTCAAAATATTGATCCATAGGGAGATGAGCAAATAAAACAGCACCGATACACGGGACGACATATTTGATTGGCCACTCTGCTCCAAGGATATTAAAAAATTCCATACAGGAAGAGCATACACGCAGGCTGTTAGCGATAGAGTATGGAGAGATCATCCCATTCCGGGTTACAAAATATTTGGGATCTATAAAGTTAGAATGATTGGCTGAATGGCTGGCAAAGATTTGATCGAAATCAAAGGGTTCATTTGCCCGGTGACGCTCAAACCAGGTTCGATAAAATTCTATCTCTATCGGTTCGACTCTTTCCCAGGTAGGAGGTTTCCTTTTTTGATATTCTTTCGATCTGATCATTTCAAAGATCTCATCCGGTGATGGAAATCGGTCGGGTTTAAAATTTGACTCCGTTATAACGATAGGATCTCTTACATCTAAATGATCCAGAAAGGTATGACTGACCACCAGCAACTTCCCTGCCTTTTCGGATTCCCAATACCATGAAGTTCTTCTCTTACAGAGACCATACCAGGCTGGAGTGGTTAAATAAGCCACTTTCCAGGAGCTTCTCAGTACCCGGCAGGGAATCCGAACTTCATTTTTTAATTCAATCCCTTCCTTTTCACAGTTGATTCTGATCCTTTCCAACTCTTCCATACTTACCCAGTAACAAAATTTCTGGTAAGCCATTACTCCTCCATTTCATCCACGCCTCAACTTTTTACCATTCTCAAAAAGTCTATTTGGCTAAAAATGAATGAACGACTTCCCACATGTGTTGAACCATTCCCTGAACTTCACGGCAAGGATAATCCATGATAGTTCTCCTCTGAATCAGTGCCTCTACTACCTTAGGTTCGTAAGGGATTTTCCCGATAAGTGGAGAACCATTCTTCTCACAATAAAGGGATATTCTATTAGAATGTTCAAGGTTTAAATCGAATTTATTGATACAAACCATTGAGGGAATTTTGAAATGATTTGAGAGGGTTAAGATTCTTTCCAAATCGTGGATTCCTGAGAGGGTAGGTTCGGTGATGGCTAAAACCACGTTGACCCCCGTTATGGATGCAGTGACAGGGCATCCGATGCCTGGGGGACCATCAATCAAGATGAGGTCAAGATTATTCTCTTGTGCAATCTCCACCGCTTTCTTTCTCACCACCGTTACGAGTTTTCCTGAATTCTCCTCTCCAATCCCTAACCGTGCATGGACGAAAGGACCGTAAGGTGTTTCGGAGACAAACCAATCCCCTGAAAATGCCTCCTCCATTATAATAGCCTCTTCGGGACAAATATGGGAACAAAACCCACAGCCCTCACAGGAGAGATATTCTACCACTCCATTATCGATTGCATTGAAGCGGCAAACCCCTGTACAGAGACCGCATTGGGTACATTTATTTAAATCTACATGGGGGGACCTTTTGCCAAAATATTTTTCCTGTTTCAGGACCCTGGGACGGAGCAAAAGATGGAGATCGGCTGCATCAACATCGCAATCCACCATGACTTTATCCTTCGCTAAGGCTGCAAAGGCGGCAGCAATGGTGGTTTTCCCTGTCCCCCCCTTCCCACTCACGATGGCCAATTGTTTAATCTCTTTGCTCATAATCAAGTCTAAATATTTAGGTTTAAGATTATCACTTCTTTTTCTCTTTATAATTTTTAATGGCTTGGTGAAGGCCTCTTATCGCCAGCAAAGAACAGTGGGCCTTCCTTGCAGGGATTCCACCGGCAGCCCTGATCACATCATTGTCTGTGAGTTGCAATGCCTCTTCGAGGGTTTTCCCGATGGCCAACTCCGTAGCAATACTGGAGGTGGAAATGGCTCCTGGACATCCCTGGGTTAAAAATTTGAAAGCGGATACCTTCCCATCCTCCACTTTGAGATAGACTCGGATAAAATCCCCACAGGTAGGATCCCCTACAACGGCTACTGCATCAGGATTTT
>JBBIMX010000001.1:67253-103051 GCA_037444165.1 Deltaproteobacteria bacterium
CGGATAAAATCCCCACAGGTAGGATCCCCTACAACGGCTACTGCATCAGGATTTTAAATGAGATAACCCACATCTTCGTCCAAACCCTCTTCGGTGGGCAGATAGGGTTCACTTTCTTTGACTTGACTCATAGGCTTCCTCCACCTTTTTAAATAGACTCAGAAATTGAGGAATATAGGAAGCATTTTCAACAACAATGGGAATCCCCTTTGAATAAGACTCCGCTATTTGCCGATCCATTGGAATTTCCATGAGGATGGGAATGTGTTTCGATTGGCAATAATCCCAGACCTCCCGATCTCCCACATCCGCCTTATTGATCACCACTGCCTTTGGAATTCCTAACTTTTCCAGCATTCCCACAGCCAGCTCCAGATCATTCAGCCCAAAAGGTGTAGGCTCTGTGACAAGAATGCAAAAGTCACTTCCCTTTACAGTTTCAATAACCGGACAGGCTGTTCCTGGAGGGGCATCGAGAATGACAATCTTATCCTTTTTAATCCTCTCCTTCACCTTCCGGATCAATGGGGAAGCCATCGGCTCTCCCACATTAAGAACTCCATTAACAAAAGGGATTCCATCTGCACTTCCTTCCTGAACAATTCCGATCTCTCTCTCCACTTCAAAAATAGCCTTCTCAGGACATAGATAAGAACAGGCCCCGCAGCCGTGACAGAGCTCATCAAAGATCAATACCGTTTTTAGAATGACGGCAATGGCATGATATTCACAGACCTTTGCGCATTGGCCACAATAATTGCATTTCGTCTCATCAATTCGGGGGACTGGAATTCCCATGGAGGTAACCTGGTGGATGGTGGGGGTTAAGAAGAGATGGGAATTCGGTTCCTCCACATCGCAATCAATGAGTTGAACAGACCCTTTGGGGAGCGAAAGGGCTAAATTAATAGCGATGGTGGTCTTCCCAGTCCCCCCTTTCCCGCTTGCAACAGAAATGATCATATCTTTTCCTGCTATCCTATTATGGAACAAAAACCCTATGACTTTGTTAAAGCCTCAAATCCTCTCTCACCCTCTTCCGAGGTCCTCCGTCTCTTGACGTAGACCAATCCTTGACCGGAATGATTTCCTTATACCGATCCAACTGTCCAAGCTCCTTGAGCCGATCGATAATGAGCTGCCAGGCACAATCCGTCTCTCTGTCCACCTCACATTTTCCATTCGTCGATCCCCCACAAGGACCATTAAGCAAACTTTTGGCACACCTGGCAATGGGGCAGATTCCCGCAGTCTTATCAAGGATGCAGGTTCCACAACCCTGACATCGCTCAGACCAAACCCCTTTCTCCAGCGCCACCCCTAAGAAAGTGGTATCGACAGCCGGAAACACCGGCTTCGTCCTATACTTCTCGGCTACATATTGAACCCCTGCACCACACGCCATGGATAAGATTGCTTCATAGTCTTCGACAAAGGGACGGATCTGGTCGATATACTCAGGATCGCATTGACGCTCAAGGGTATGCTCCCAAACCTCAATCTCCTCCCCATTCTTCGCACGGGCGAACCTCAACTCCGATGCCAATACTCCAACCTCACCTCTTCCCCCAACGGCACAAACCGTCACACATTCATTACAGCCAAGAAGAAGCACGTTCTTATATGGCTTGATCATTTGCAGGATTTCATCAAGTGATTTGCGATTGGCTACAATCATCAGGACCTCTATCTATATGTCATCAGTGACCACGTTCTCGTAATAGCAACGATACTCATATATTCGATACCGGATTGCCCCTGTTTTTATAAGATGATCTAAGTGTTTTACCACCTCATCCATACAGAGCCCAAGAACTTTCGATATATCTTCTGTGGTACAGGGTCTCGTCTTGATCAAATTAAGAATCTCCGTATCCTTTATGTAATTAAATTCCTCTCCCAGAGGGGCGGTAAATTCAGTAACAATCTCTGCTTTATCTCCAAGTTTTTCCCTTATCTCTTCAAGTTGAGGGGTCGTCAAGGGGTAAGCAAATTCTTCAGCAGGAGGCCTGACAGGCGTGTTCAATTGAACCCTATCGGGCTGGATCCTCTCGATGACCTTTTTGAGTCTACCTATTTCCTCTCCCCCATCATTGATTCCCCTGCAAAACACCACCTCAAGCCATATCTGACCTCGATACCCTTTCCGAAATTGAATTAGACCCGATAGGATTTCACTTATTTTTAACGATGGATGTGGCCTATTGATATGTTCAAAAACGGTTGGAGTAATCGCATCCAGGGAAGGAAGAACAACATCCGCCTCAACCAAATCTTTTCGGACTTCTTCAAAAGAGAGCAAAGACCCATTCGTTAGAACCGCCAGAGGAATGGAAGTCAAATGCTTGACGGTGTGGATGATTTCTCCGATATTTTGATTGAGCGTGGGCTCCCCTGACCCGGAGAGTGTAATATAATCCGGCTTCTTTTCTAAGGAGGATAAAGTGAGATCCAGTTCCCTCTTGACTTCTTCAGTTGATCCATAAGATTTTCGAAGAGTTGTTTTAAAAGTGGTCCTTCCCAGATCGCAATAAATGCAATCAAAGGTGCAGGTCTTGTATGGGACGAGATCCACCCCCAAAGACTTCCCTAGCCTTCTTGAGGGGACGGGGCCAAAGATATACTTCATAACTCAAACTACCTCCTGACCATCCTTGTGCCGCACTCAGGACAGATGATCTCAAAACAAGGCACTCCGGCTTCATGAGTAACGGTAGTACCACATTTTGGACATATACAATTTCCTCCAGGACCCGCACCTGCTCTGGATCCGCCCATCCTCCCCATTCGTGACCCTCTCATTCCTGGACCTCTACCCGTCCCTGGACCACTCCCCCAGGGAGGACCTGTTCCATCACCTCTTGGCATATTAATTTCCTCCTTTTCTTCAGGGTAAGGGCTTATGGGGATTGGATGTCCAATCCCCAAGGTCTCCATCGTCGTCCCCATGCAACCCTGGTTTTTTTTACCACCACCAACGACGGAAACCACGCCCGCCACCAAATACCCTTCCACGACCTCCACCCCACGGAAGCCATCCCCGACCTGCACCAAAGACAGGACCATAGGATGGCCAGCCGTAGAATGGATATCCGATCATTGGAGGATAGTAGGCTCTTGCATACCCGAACCTAAAAGAGGCATAAGCCCAATAGGGTATCGCACAGAAACCTCTCCCTCCACCCGTCATTGGCCCCAGACCCATTGGTCCTGTTCCATCAAATCCTGGCATAAACACACCTCCTTTCTATCGGGTGATACGTGATTCGTTAAATGCATTCTGAGCAATGATTGAGAACCAAAGTCACCATTATTTTTTCAACTCTTCAAGTCTTTTCTCAATCTCCCTTAACTCTTCTCGGAGGAAATTGGCTTCTTCCTCAAGAAACCGAATCTCCTCTTCCTTTGTGGGTGGTCCCCATGGAGGAACAGGGCTTCCATACCCCCACGGATGCCAACACCCCCATCGGCCAAATCCATATGGGTAGCGTCTCCATCCCATTGGTCCCATACCATACGGCATCATTCTCCCTCCTTTCATTCAAATGGGAATAGTATGTTGTGAGTGGTGAGCCGATAAAAAACCGTGATGACTTTCATCGGCCACCCATGCCTCGGCCTCCTCCCATACCAAAGTGGGGAGGAACTGTAGCACCACTGGCTTCCTTCAGAGTCCCTGATTTAAAGGCTTCGACCACTTCTTTTATTGTCCCACCAGAAACTAAATAGACCTTGATCCCAGAGGCCGAAAGAGCAGAGGCGGCATTAGGTCCTATATTTCCTGTTATAAGAGCCTTTGCTCCTCTTTGTGCAATCAACTGAGCAGCCTGAATGCCAGCACCTCCCCTTGACATTATCCCCTCATTTTCACAGGTTTCAAATTCCATGGTCTCTGGATCAATAAAGATAAAATACTCACATCTTCCAAACCTTGGATCAACCTGAGAATCGAGAGTTTTACCTGTAGAACTGATGGCAATCTTCATCGTTCCTCCTTTCCACATTCGTGTTCATGCCCATGATGTTCACAGGCAACCATTCCTTGAATTTCTCCTCTGAGATAAGCCTCAACCACCTCCTTCACCTTCCCCTGAACTCCTGTGGCCACATCAATTCCAAATTGATTGAAAAAATCGATTGCCCTCGGACCCATTCCTCCAGCAATCATTACATTTGCCCTTTGAGAGTGGATGAATTGAGGGATAACTCCTGGCTGATGATTGGGATAGTAGGGATTGTTCACCACCTCAAATCTCAGGATTTGATCTCCCTCCACATCGACAAACGTGTAGTAAGGACACCTCCCAAAATGGGCACTGACCTCGCCTTCAAGACCACGACCATCTTCAGAAGCTAATGCAATTCTTTTCATCTCTTCTCCTCCTATTTAAATTGATATGGAAATTTCTCCATCTCTAATTTTTTCTCAATCTCTTTAAATCCTACAAACTCCTTGCAACGATCGGCAATCTTTTTGAATGCCTTTGTCGCCTCGGAATCAGGATGAGCCATGACAAACGGCATCCCTCGATCACACTCCGTAACCATTTCTGGATCGATCGGAACCCTTCCAAGAAAGGGAACTCGCATCTCTTTTGCCGCTCGCTCTCCACCCCCTGTTTTAAAAAGCAAGATCTCCTTTTGACAGTGGGGACAGATTAATCCACTCATATTCTCCACTATCCCAATGACCGGAATACCCAGAATTCGGCTAAATGTAACAGCCTTCCGAGAATCCAGAAGGGCCACATCCTGAGGCGTTGTGACGATAATCGAACCATCCACATTCTTAATGAGATGGGCGACACTTAAAGGTTCATCCCCTGTCCCGGGGGGTAAATCCACAATAAGAAAATCGAGATCCCCCCACTCCACTTCGCCAATAAATTGGCTAATTGCATTGTGTTTAATAGGACCTCGCCATACCACCGGGTTATCCTGATCCCCCAAAAAGAAACCCATAGAGATGACCTTAAGATTTGGATAGAGCTCCACAGGGAGAATTCCATTTTTCGATCCCATCACTTGACGAGACTCAACCCCTAACATCTTAGGGATGTTGGGGCCATGGATATCGGCATCCAGAAGTCCTACATCGAGCCCATCTAAAGAAAGGGATACCGCAAGATTGGTTGCCACTGTGCTTTTCCCGACCCCACCTTTCCCACTCATCACCATAATCCGATGTCTGATATGAGAGAGATGGGTCCTTAACCTCTCCTCGGTATGAGCTTGCTTTTCCTGCTCACTACAAACATTCGACTGATTACAAGTCTCACAGAGTTGATCCTTTTCACACTTTCTCTCTCCCATTCATGGTCCTCCTTCCTTGAACTCTTCTCCTCCAGCAATAAAGACCTCTTCTTCTCTTTCCCTCACAATAAAACCCGGGCCGAAGGTGCCCCTTCAAAAAAAGAGTAAGCACTTCACCCGCTTCCCCTGCAACATTATGAATCACCTCCACCCCTCTTTCTCCAAGATGGTCAATACAAAAGTGATCAATTCCTCCACAGATGAGTTTATCCACACCCCTTGAGGAAAGATGATCAAGCCTCTGCTGCAGATTGAGGCTCTCCATAGAGAGCTTTTCCTCCTTTTCCACCTTCTTGCCGCGAAGTTCTACAATCCAAAGCTCGGGACAGACATCAAACCTTGGAGAAACTCTCGTCCCAAAAATTGGAATGGCAATTTTCATACTTTTAATATAGCAAAACGAATGCCAGGAAGGATAAGGATGAGAAATAACTTGTCATTCTAAGGAGTTAGAATTTTATAGAGAGAACGAAAAAGGAAGAACCTTTACGAAAGATTGTCTCAATAATGATACTTATGAAACAAATTAGTTTCAAAATTGATACTAATTAAATTAACCCATATTTCTTCATCTTTCTCCAGAGGGTCGCCCGGCTAATCCCCAACTCCTTGGCTGCCTTAACCCTATTGCCCATATTCTTTTCTAACATCCTCTTTACGATCTCCGCTTCAGCCCTCTCGATGGGATTCTCTTCTTTCGAGAAGATGAAGGAATCCCTTTCTTCTTCCTTCATGACCAACTCTTTAGGGAGACAATCCAAATCGATCCGATTCCCTCTGCAAAGGACAAAAGCGTGTTCTATGATGTTTTCAAGTTCCCTCACATTTCCAGGGTAATCATACCTCAACAATAATCGAAGGGCCTCCTCACTTAGACCCTCAATCTCTCTTCCCATTTTTGCATTAAATTTTTGAATGAAGGCATCGATGAGCAAAGGAATATCCTCTCTCCTCTCCCTCAAAGGTGGAAGGTCAATTTTGACCACATGGAGCCGATAAAAAAGATCCTCTCTAAATTTACCTTCTTTGACCAGCCTGGAGAGGTCTTTATGGGTTGCGGCAATAATTCGAACGTCCGTTTTTCTTGGAATATTGGTACCCAAAGGCTCATATTCCTTCTCCTGAAGGACTCTTAGAAGTTTAACCTGAAGGGCAGGAGACATATCCCCAACTTCATCTAAAAATATGGTCCCTCCATGGGCAATGGCAAATCGTCCAGGTTTATCCTTCTTGGCATCGGTAAAGGCTCCTTTGACGTACCCAAAAAGTTCCGATTCTAACAGCGGGTCAGGAAGGGCACCACAGTTCACTTTGACGAAAGGCTTGGTTCTCCTCCGACTCATATGGTGTATGGCCTTTGCAAAAAGTTCTTTACCTGTACCACTCTCTCCCTGAATTAAGACCGTACTATCACTTTCTGCGATATTGGGAAGAATATTAAATATCTCTCGAATCAAATGGTTCTTGCTGATAATATCCCCAAGGGTATACCTCTGAGAAAGTTCTTTTTTAAGTTCTTCAATCGCAGAGAGATCTCTAAATGTTTCCACCCCTCCTATGACCTCCCCCTTCTCATTCCTCAGTACTGCGGTGCTAATACGGATGGGAACTCTCTGCCCCCCTTTCTTTAAGATGGTAGCAGGAAGGTTGATCATCTCCTTATTGGTCTTGAGGGTTTCCTTCAGAGCGCATCGAGACTGACAAATATCTGCCCGAAAGACATCAAAGCAGTATCGGCCCACAGCTTCTCTACTGGAAAATCCGGTGATTTCCTCAGCCGCTTTATTCATAAACGTGATCCTTCCTTCCTTGTCCGTAGTAAAAACCCCATCCGCTATGCTATTAAGAATCACGTTAAAAAATTTATCGGGTTCCCTCTTCTTCATCTCTCAAGAAATATCATAACTTAATTTTATTTCAAGGGAAACGGGTCGCTTTCCGTAATCCATCACTCAGAAGTGAGGAATAAGCCCGAGAGGGGAAGTGGAGAAATCCATCCGCGTTCTATGGGTTTCGGAAATACTCCTGTCGGGCTTAAATTTATTTCCACCCTACAGTGAGGGGTTACCGCTTTCCTATTAGGCTACCTTTTTACCCATAAATAATCCATTTTAATGTTAGAAAGGGAGCGGAAGATATTTCCTTTAATTTTAGGATTTGATTGTTCGAGATTTCTTAATAGATCCTTAATCTCCTTTCTTTTTGTTTTGCCCGAGACAGGACAACCACTTGGCCCAAAGGGGAGTCCCTTTTCTTTTGCGAATCTTTCAATTTGTCTCTCTTCGATTAATGCTAAGGGACGGATCAGGGCGATCTTCCCCTTAAATAAGGGCTGGAGGGGGAGCATGGTACTCATTTCAGCACTATAAAAAATATTGAGCAGGAGGGTCTCAATGATATCATCCTTATGATGACCAAGGGCGATCTTATTACATTTGAAACGATGAGCAAGTTGGAAAAGGGTCTTCCTTCTCTCCCAGGAGCAGAGAAAACATGGATTTTCTCGATTTTCAGGACTGTTTGCCCTTTTTCCAATATCGGTAAATTCGATATAATAAGGGAGCTCTTGAGACTCAAAATATTCTTTTAAACCCTCTTCCCTCTTTGAACCAAATCCCAAATCAATGTGAACCGGAATAAGGTCATATTGAATAGGAACTCGCTTTCTTCGTTCATGAAGAAGATGGAGGAGGGTAAGACTATCCTTTCCACCAGAGACTCCAACCATAATTCGATCCCCATCTTGAATCAATCCAAAACGGTGGATGGCTTTCCCCATCAAACTTCGAATCTCTTTTTCCCAATAAGCCATTTCTTATATCCCCCTCACCCCTTTAAGGGGGCAGCGATCACATTTTGGAACCCTTTTACAAAAGGTCTTCCCCAAATGGACGAGAAGGGCATGGTATTCGTTGAAAAGGCCTTCCTCATGGGGAAGATGATCCATAAAGAAACGCTGTATCTCTTCATAAGAAGCCTCTTTGGAGATCAGTTGATGTCTGGATAGGATTCGTCTGGTATAGGCATCCACGACGAAAATAGGCTTCTTTAACCCATAGAGGAGAATGCTATCAGCCGTCTCCGGTCCAATTCCTTTAACTTCGAGGAGTTTTGTTCTCAACTCTTCCATCTCTTCTTCTCTCATTTTACGAAGATCCCCACCATATTCCTCAAAAAGAAAATCGACAAAGGCTTTCAACCGCTCTGCCTTGATTCGATAATAGCCTGAAGATTTAATCCATCGAGAAAGGTGAGTTCTTTTCAGATTTCGAATTCCCTCCGGGTTTAACACGCCCTTCTCCTTTAAGGTTTGAATGGCCTTCTCCACATTTCTCCATGAGGTATTCTGGGTTAGGATAGCCCCTACTATCACTTCAAAAGGACTCTCCGCGGGCCACCAGTGTTGAGGACCATAAGCCTGATAAAGCGTTCGATAAATGTTCATGAGGAGCCGTTGCATAAAATATCACCTGTAGCCCAATCTTCTGTAAATATGGAATAATGTGAAAAGAACTGAATTAACGGATCGGGTGGAAGACCATTCCAATCTTAAAAACCCGTTATTCCAATATTCCATTACTCATCTTATTTCAGTCTCTTTTTAAATCTTATTGCACTCAAGGTAATCATGAATCCTCCCAGGAGGGCTAAGGCCATCATATGGGGCCAGAGAAATTCCAATCCCACTCCTTTCAAAAAAAGACCTCGAATGATGACGAGAAAATAGCGAAGAGGACTGATATAGGTAAAATATTGAAGCCACTCGGGCATATTCTCTAAGGGGAAGGCAAAACCAGAAAGGATGAAGGCAGGCATCACAAAAAAGAAGGTGGAGATCTGGGCTTGCTGTTGGGTGGAACAGATCGTTGAAATAAAGAGTCCAATCCCTACTGAACTCGTTAAGAAAAGGAGACTTCCGAGCAAAAGAATGAAAAGGTCTCCCCGAAAAGGAATCTTAAACCAGAACACTCCGATCGATGCAATCAGAAGAATATCCAAAAAACCAATCATTGCAAAAGGGAGGGTCTTTCCAAGGATCAACTCCCAGGGACGAATCGGAGTGACCATAATCTGTTCGAGAGTTCCTATTTCTCGTTCTCTGACAATGGCCTGTGCGGTTAGGATGATAGGAAGGAGAAAGGCGATAGAGGCGATAACCCCAGGAACGTAAAAGTAACGGCTCTCCAAATTAGGATTGAACCAGATCCGGTGTTCTACCTCTACCCCCACTTCTTCGAAACGACCCATTCCTTCTTGGTTTAGTCGATTGAAAATCACCTGATTGGAATACTCCGAGAGGATTCGACTCACATAGCCCAGGGCGATCAGAGCGGTATTGGACTCCGTTCCATCGACCAAGATCTGGATAGGGACCGTCTCCCCTTTCTTGATCTTTTTTGAAAACCCGCTCGGGATCTCCATACTGAAGGTAATTTTCCCTTTTTTAATCAAGGCCTCGATTTCCTTGAGATTCTCTGGATAGGCTACAATATCAAAATATTTTGAGCTTCCAAATCGAGAGACAAGTTCTCTCGAATCTATGGTTTGATCCAAATCTCGAACGGCGATAGGGACATGTTGAACATCCAGATTGGCGGCATATCCAAACACGATCAACTGAAAAATAGGGGGGAAAATCAACGTGATCCGAAGCCGTCTGTCCCTGAAAACCTGGATGAGCTCTTTGACGAAAAGAAAACGAACTCGACCAAACATAAATGAATCCTACGGATTTACCTCAGCTCCTTCTTAAACAAGTGAATCGCCACACCTATTCCAGTGACTCCCATTCCAATGAGGATCAGCATCTCTTTATAAAGAAAAGAAAGATCGGAACCTTTTAAAAAGATCTCTTTAAGAATACTCACATAATAACGCGGAGCAATTCCATAGGTAATCATTTGGAGCCAAACGGGCATATTGGAAATCACGAAGGTAAAGCCTGAGAGAAGAAAGGTAGGTAAAAATCCGATGACCATCGCCAGTTGATTGGCAAAGATCTGAGTCCGGGCGACGGTGGAAATGGTAAGACCGAGGGCAAGGGCTACGAGCAGATAGATGCAAGAAAGGCCAAGGAGAAGGAGAAAACTTCCACGAAAGGGAACCTCAAAGAACCATCGACCCATAAAGAAGGCTAAAAATAGATCCAAAAGGCCAATAAAAAAATAGGGGAATAACTTCCCGAGAAGCAGTTCTCCTTTTCGAACGGGGGTGGAGATCAAAAGTTCCATCGTGCCTCTCTCCCACTCCCTGACGATGACTTGCCCGGTAAGAAGGACGCCAATGATAGACATGATGACAGCAACAAGGCCCGGGATGAAATAATTCTTCGATTCTAATTCTTCATTAAACCAGACTCGTACCCGTCCTTCGAGGGGAGGATCAGGTCTTTTTCTCCCTATTCGTTCAATTTTTAGTAAGGTCTTCTCCTGGTTATACTGCTGGGTAATTGACTGGACATAGCTCAGGATGATATTCGCCGTATTAGAATCGGTTCCGTCCAAAATGACCTGAACCGACGCTTTCTTTCCTGCTTTCAAAGTCTTTGAGAAATCGGAGGGGATGACCAATCCCATTTTTATTCTACTCTTATCGATCAAATGAGAGAGCTCCTCCCTGCTTTGAATGAAGAGGGGGCGATCAAAGTAAGGAGATCCGCTAAATTGGTGGACAAATAAAAGGCTTTCCTGACCCTGATCGTAATTGAGGATGGCCATGGGGACTTTTTTCACATCCAGAGTCACAGCATACCCGAAGAGGAGCATCAGGACTGCTGGCATCAGGATCACCAAACCCAAACTCCTCCCATCTCGATAGATATGAATGAACTCCTTTTTTGAAATGGCCCAAGTTCTCAATAAATTCATTTCTTCTCCCCTTCGATTAAAGAGACAAAGATATCTTCCAGGGAAGGATTGATCCACTCCATCCGGTGAAGAAGGATCCCGTGGGCCTGAAAAAGAGTCGAGATCTCCTCTTGCAGTGAGATTCCTTCTTTTCCAATCACATGGAGACCATTCCCAAATACAGCCACCTCCGATACCCAGGGCGTGTTTTTTAGAAGATGAAGGGATGGAATCAATGGCTCGCACTCCACCTCTAACACTCCATGAGAGAGGGTCTTTATTTTTAACTCCGTGGGAGATCCCATAGCGATCGTCCTCCCCTGGTAAATCAAGGCAAGTCGGTTGCAGTATTCAGCCTCATCCATATAATGAGTCGAGACAAAACTGGTCACCCCTTCGTTCGACATCTCCTGGATGAAACTCCAGAACTCTCTCCTTGAGAGAGGATCGACCCCAGCGGTGGGTTCATCGAGAAAGAGAATCTCTGGTTGATGGAGGATAGCACATCCTAAGGCTAAACGTTGTTTTAATCCTACGGCAAGGGTCCGGGTGAGACGATGAGAAACTCCCTTGAGTCCAATCTTTTCGAGGACTTCCCCTTCTCTTTTTTTCAGGGTAGAGCCGTTAAGACCATAAATTCCGCCAAAAAAATGGAGGTTTTCAATCACGGTGAGATCCTCATAAAGAGAGAATTTTTGAGACATATATCCGATAACCCTTTTAATTTTTTCAGGCTCCCAGAGAAGATCAAACCCCGCAACCCTTCCCCTCCCTGAAGTCGGGATCAAGAGGCCACAGAGCATCCGAATAGTGGTCGATTTTCCAGCCCCATTGGGCCCTAAAAACCCAAAGATCTCCCCTTTTCTGATCTGCAATTGAATATGATCGACCGCCACAAAATCTCCAAAGGCCTTGACGAGATCCTCTACCTCCACCGCAAACTCAACCGCTTCTCTCATCCTTTCTTCTCCCTCACCATGGCCACAAAGACATCTTCAAGAGAAGGTCTGATTTCTGTTAGGCTTAAAATATCCACTCCCTCTCTCCCAAACACCTCCTTTAACCTCTTCTTAATCCCTTCTGGATCCTCTACCCATAGATGTATCCTGTCTCCCGTAAGGACAGAGCTTCGAATCTCCGAAACCTGTTCCAAGATGCTCATGACCTTGGGGGGTTCTTCGACCCTGAGCTCCAGCACAGAGCCTTTCAATCTATTTTTAATCGCTGAAGGAGTATCAGCCACCAAAAGTTCTCCCTCATGGATCAACCCTACCCGATTGCAACGTTCTGCCTCGTCCAGATAGGACGTAGAAAAAAGGATGGTCACTCCTTCTTTCAATAGGTCATAAAGAATCATCCAGAAATCTCTACGGGAAAGAGGATCCACCCCTGTCGTGGGTTCATCTAAAAAGAGAATTTGAGGGGTATGGATAAGGGCACAGATTAATCCCAACTTCTGTTTCATTCCACCGGAGAGGTCTTGAGTTTTTCGTTTGACGAAGGGTGAAAGATTGGCAAAATGAAGGAGTCTTTCGATTCGGTTTTTTCTTTCTTTTTTAGGGACCTGATAAAGATCGGCATAGAATTGGATATTTTCAACTACGGTCAGATCCCCGTAGAGTCCGAAGCGCTGGGGAAGATACCCAATTCTATCTTTTAAATATTCCCTTTCCTTCAGAATATCACAACCCGCTACCCTCCCCTCTCCTTCATCAGGCGAAAGAATCCCGCATAACATTCGAAGGGTCGTCGTCTTTCCAGAGGCATCCGGTCCAACCAAACCAAAGATCTCCCCGGATCTCACTATGAGATTCAATCGATTCACCGCAAGGATACGGTCAAATCTCTTTGTAAGATTGCTGGTCTGGATGGAAAACATATTCCATTGAGGTCAGGGTTTCCGGGATACCAAAGAGGTAAGGAGAATTCTTCCATCAGCAGGCATCCCAGGTTTTAACTCTTTATCCGGATTGGGGATGTCGATCTTGATTCGATAGACCAGGGTCACCCTTTCTTTTTCTGTCTGGATCTGTTTGGGAGTGAACTCAGCCTGGGAAGAGATGAAAGAGATCTTTCCCTTATATTCCTTTTGGGGTTTTAAATCGGTCGTCACAATCACTTCCTGCCCCCATTTGACTCGACTGAGTTCCGTCTCCGGAATATAGGCTTTTAGCCAGACCTTTCGAATATCGGCCAAGGTCACCACTGTCGTCCCTGGGTTGACCACCTCTCCCACTTCAGCCGATTTAACCAAGACGATCCCACTGATCGGTGAGGCGAGAAGGGTATCGTTTAACTGGGTCTCTGAGAGTCTCAAGGAGGCCCTTGCCTGTTCCACCTGAGCCCTTGCCTCATCAATCTCTTCTTTCCTTGGACCTTCTTTGAGCAATTTATAGCGTTCCTCAGCCCTCTGAAGCTGAGCAACCGCCATCTTATATCCGGTCTCTATATTGTCCAGAGTCTCTCTGGGAATGACCCCGCGCTCAAATAAGGCCTTCATTCGTTCGTATTGATTCTTTCGATTCATCATGTCGAATTGGGCTTGATGAACTGTAGCCTCTGCCTCCCGGATTTCCTCAGGACGGGATCCAGCGAGTAATTTCTCTAATCTTGCTTCTGCGGTTCGGAGGGAGGCCCGTGCCAGTTCAAGCCGGTGTCTAAGATCCTTATCATCCAATTTTCCAACGATTGCCCCCTTCTCCACCCAATCCCCTTCTTGAACGGTAAGGCTTGCGATTTTTCCTGAGATCTTAAAGCCGATGTTTACTTCCTGGGCTTCAATATTTCCGGAAACCCGAATGACCTGTTCTTCTTTTCCTCTATCTTTTATAAAAAAATAGTAAAGAAAGGCCGCTATTCCGAAGATTAGGGAAAGGATTAAAAATTTCCTTACCACTTCACCCTTCTCATTTTTATTTTTAAAGCTCATTATAAATTTCCTTCGCCCTCCTGTCAAAATTTAGATCCTCTTATTTTTTAACCCATCACTCAGAAGTGGGGAATAAGCTTGAGAGAGGAAACTTGAATTTTTTACCAGTTGTAGTAATATGGAATTGAGATGCTGAGATTCAATGACATTTTAGAGCGCCTCCTTTCCTACTATCCCAATGCGGATGTAGACCTCTTGAGAAAGGCCTATGTGTTCTCGGCCAAGGTGCATCTGGGGCAGGTTCGGCTTTCAGGGGAACCCTACCTCAGCCATCCCCTTGAGGTGGCTGGAATTTTGACCCAGCTTCGCCTCGATGTGGCCACCGTCGCTACCGGACTTCTTCATGATACCGTAGAAGATACATTAACCACCCTTGAGGATATTCGAGACCATTTTGGGGAAGAAATCGCCCAACTGGTCGATGGGGTAACGAAGATCAGTAAAATTTCCTTAAGGTTTTCAGAAAAAGACCAGGCCGAAAATTTCAGAAAGATGATTCTTGCCATGGTGAAGGACATCCGAGTGATTCTGATTAAATTGGCTGACCGACTCCATAATATGCGTACCCTTCGCTACCACACTCCCGAAAAACAAAGGGAGATTGCTCAGGAGACCCTCGATATCTATGCCCCTTTAGCTCATCGTCTTGGAATTGATTGGATCAAAACGGAACTGGAAGACCTTGCCTTTAAACATCTTCACCCTGAGATCTACGAAGAGATTCAAAAGAAGATCGCCCGAAAAGAGAAGGAGAGGTCAAGATACATCGACGAGGTGAAACGGATCCTGTTGAAGAAGCTTTATGAAAATCATATCGAGGCAGAGGTGACAGGGCGTATCAAACAGATCTATAGTCTGTATCAGAAAATGAAGGAGCAGAATATCGATCTGGATCAAGTCTATGACATTACCGCATTTCGTGTCATCGTCAATACGATTAAAGAATGTTACGATGTCCTGGGAATCATCCACTCTCTATGGAAACCCATCCCCGGTAAATTCAAGGACTATATCGGTCTCCCAAAGGAGAACATGTATCAATCCCTTCATACCTCGGTCATCGGCCCTTATGGAGAACGAATCGAGATCCAGATTCGGACCTGGGAGATGCATAAGATTGCCGAGGAAGGAATTGCAGCCCACTGGAAATATAAGGAAGGAAAACCCCTGGATGAAGAAGAGGATAAGCGATTTAGCTGGTTGAGACAACTTTTAGAATGGCAAAGGGATCTAAAGGATGACATGGAATTTATGGAGAGTGTAAAGGTGGACCTTTTTCCCAACGAGGTCTACATCTTCACTCCAAAAGGAGAGGTCAAGGTCTTTCCGGTTGGAGCGACCCCCATTGATTTTGCCTACAGTATCCATTCGGATGTGGGTCATCATTGTGCAGGGGCAAAGGTCAATGGAAAACTGGTTCCCCTGAAATATGAATTAAAAAGCGGGGATACGGTCGAAATCATTACCTCCCCAAATCAGAAGCCCAGCAAGGACTGGTTAAAATTTGTCAAAACCTCGAGAGCAAAAACCAAGATTCGTCAATGGTTCAAGGCAGAGGAAAGAGAAAAATCGATCGCTTTGGGGAAAGAGATTCTTGAAAAGGAGCTCAGAAAATTTGATCTTACACTGGCCAAATTGATGAAATCAGGAGAGTTGCTCAAAGTCGCCTTAGAATTCAGTTTCCAGGATGTGGACGATCTGATTGCGGCCGTGGGTTATGGGAAAGTCACTGCCAACCAGATCCTGGGGAAAATTATTCCTCCAGAAAAACTGGAAGAGAAAGAGGAAAAGGAAGAGGGTCGGTTAAAAGGACTTCTTCGCAAAATCAGACGGGCGGGCGGAAGAGAGGCGATTTTAATCAAAGGGATTGATAATGTCATGGTGCGCTACGCAAGGTGTTGCAATCCTGTTCCAGGAGATAAGGTCGTGGGTTTTATTACCCGAGGCCGAGGCGTGACCATTCATACCGCGGACTGTCAGAATATAATGGACGATGATCCCAACCGAAGAGTAGAGGTCGAATGGGATTCCACGAAAGAATACACCTATCCCGTTCGAATCCGTATCTATTCAGAAGATAAAAAGGGATTGCTGGCAGAGATCACCAGTTCCATCTCTTCCAACGAGGCAAATATCACGAATGCGAGCGTAAACACCACCGAAGACCATAAGGCGATAGGACTGTTTGAACTTCAGGTGAGTGATCTAAACCACCTGAACAAAGTGATCAAAGGGATTGAAAGAATTAAAGGAGTCTATCGAGTGGAAAGGATGAGGGCAGAAGCAGAATTAGACAGCCTTGGTGACTCGGCCTGAACGGAGACAACGCGTACAGATCCTCATCCTCCGAGTCCTTCCTTCTTGAATGGCCTTCACCTTGTGAAGATTGGGATACCAAATCCTCTGGGTTTTGTTGTTCGCATGACTGACGTTATGACCAAATACAACCCCTTTTCCACAGATTTCACATACCCGAGCCATCACTCACCTCATTTTTTTTATTCAAACATAACTCAGGCCTTCTAAATTTTCAAGGAACATTTTCGATAACTCCTCACGGAAAGGTGAAAATAGATTCAAGCCCGACAGAATATTTCCGAAACCCATAGAACGCAGAAGGATTTCTCCACTTCCCCTTTCGGGCCTATTCCCCATCTCTGAGTGAGGGATTATTTTGGGTTTTCGGCTAAAAATCTCTGGATGAAGATCTCGACCACTTCGGCGACGTTCTCACGAAGTTGACTCACAATCGATTTTGTAACGGAGCCTACCCCCCCTGTGGACCAGGTCACGGCGTAGGCCACTCGATGAGGATCTCGAATCAAAGAGACCTTTTGAATCAACATGATATCAATCGTATAAGGATAGATGTCACTCTCTGTTTTTGCGACGTTCACATTCAGATTAATATAAAGATAGGGCTCCCCAGGAATCTTTGAACATTCTTCTCTGGAATAAACTTTAATCCCTGCCTTCTTGAGCTTGGCTTCCACATCCTTTTGAAGCTGATCCCGTTGAAGCCCTTCCTTTTCCAATTCGGCCGGCAACTTTTCAACCAAAACCCCAACCCCTGTAAGCCCCTTTAAAGTAGCTCGATTGGACTGGCTATCAATGGCTATGGAAGGGGCATCGAAAATCTGGAAGAGAACAAAAAGAACCCATGCGATTAAATATTTTCTCGACTTCATCTCCTCCTCCTTCTTTACTCAACCGAATATTTTTACTCTCTACCCTATTTTTAACCCTTTACGCCTGACGTCCTTTGTTTAATCTTTAAAAGCCGTCATCGGTTCCAGAATGAGTTCCCCTCTCTCAAACCGCTCGATGGAAAGAGAGGAGATATCAATGGTGGTGGCTCTTCCTTCAACGATCAATTCAGAGATCACCTTTCCCACGGCCGGACTGTGCTGAAACCCATGTCCACTGAAGCCATTGGCCAAGATCAATCCCTCCAACTCCGGGACCTTCCCAAGGATGGCATGATGATCTGGGGAGATTTCGTAGAGCCCTGCCCATCCTCTTGCAATCCGGGCCCCTTCAAGAGCGGGAACCCGATAGATCGCATTTTCCGAGGCTTCCACCATAGCCTCATAATCAATATGGGTGTGAAAACTGGGGGATTGATCCAATGGACCTGAAAGAAGAAATCCATCCACCTCTGGACGAAAATACCATCCGCGATGAAAATCAATGGTCAGAGGAACCGTCTCTTTTGTGAGATGAAAGGGGGAGGTCACAAAAACCTGTCTTCGAAGTGGTTTGACAGGGATCTTCACTTTAGCCATCTCCCCCACGATAGAGGCAAAAGGACCTCCTGCATTGACCACCACAGGGGTTTCAATCTCATCTCTGTCGGTCTTTACTCCTCGAATCTGACCTTTACTCGAAAGAATCTCCTTCACCTCCTCTCCCTCATGGACCTCCACCCCCAACCTCTTTGCCCCCTGAACAAACCCTGAGAGAACCTCACTCGGTCCTGCATATCCATCCCAGGGGCAATAGGTGGCACCCAATAGATCATCGGATCGAAGGTAAGGCCACCGTTTCTTAATTTCATCAGGTTCTAAAAGCTCCACAGGAATATGGAATTTCCTTTGAAGTTTAACGTTCTCCTTAAATACCTCCATTTCCTTCTCTGTGGTGGCTAAAAAGAGATAGCCAATTCTTCTAAATTCGGGGTCGATTCCAAATTCTTCTTCAAAATGTTCAAAGGTTTGAAGGGAGAGAAGAGAGAAAAGGATATTGATCTCTGTTGAGAATTGGGTTCGAATTCCTCCGACACAGCGGCTTGTGGATCCTTCCCCTAATTGACCTTTCTCAAAGAGAAGAATCCGCCCTGCTTTTTTTTGGGCGAGATGATAAGCAATGCTCACCCCAATAATTCCTCCCCCGATAATGACCACATCTGCACTTCTTTTCATCGTCATTTAATAACCCCTCGCTCAAAATAGGGAATAAGCCCGAGAGGGGAAGTGGAGAAATCCATCCGCGTTCTATGGGTTTCGGAAATACTCCTGTCGGGCTTAAATTTATTTCCACCCTTCAGTGAAGAGTTATGTCATTCATTCCTTTAAACTTGACCAAACATAATCCATCAATGTGAAATGGTCAAATAGAGGAATCCCTGTCTCCCTTCGGATCGCTTTTTTAAACACGGATAGGTTAGTACATTCAAGGATCATCGCTGTAAGGTCTGGGTTTTCTTTTGTTAACTTTGATACTTCCTCCACGATTTCCTTTTCTGCCTTTGGATAATCTAAATCTGGATGATCCATTGCAAAAACTCGATAAAATTCCCCTTCCCTCTTCATTCCATGGATCACCAATGGGATCGAATCCGCATGGACCGCCTTTAAATGGTCTTCAGTTAAAGAATGGGCATCGATGGTCATCACACCGATCTTTCCTTTTCTTCCCATCATTTCATAGACCCAGGGAATCTGAATGAGACTCGAGGTGAAAACAGGCACTCTTACAGCAGAAGCGATCTCCTTCTGCCATAAAGCCAGAAAGCCACAGCTCGTAGTGATCGCTCGAGCCCCTCGGTCCATGAGGGATCGGGCCGCCTCTATAAAACGGGGGAGAAGGGTCCTATCCCTTTCCCTGATGAGTCTTACCGGAAATGCCCCTTCCACCTTCTCGTAAAGGACAGGAAACGGAAACGTCTCTCTATTCCCAATATCTCCAATCAACCTTGGGAATCGTGTATCCAGCAGGATGATCCCTATCATCTCTCCTCCCGAACCATACATAACATAAAATCAACCTTCTAATAAAGTTTTTCCCGCAGGGTAACCTCTCTCTCAGCTGGAGGAGGGGTCCGAGAGGGATTACCACTCCTCATTTTATACTTATACTCTTTACATTTTTGATATAATCGTGTATAAAAAACTTTCAAAAAACAAGAAGGAGGGACAATACGATGAAAAAAACCGTCTTCGTCACAGCTTTTTTTCTGGGAATATTTGTAGCCTCTTCACTCTATGCCCAGACTCTCACATGGACTGCCGGGGGGGTCGGTGGGGGATGGTATGCCATTGCGGGGGGAATTGCCAATATCATCCATGAAAAAGCCCCTGGAATTACGATAAAAGTCATTCCAGGAGGAGGAACCGTCAACCCCCGATTGGTCGACAAAGGGGATTGCGAATTAGGTTGGGGACTTCCGTTTCTTAATGTAGCCGCCTGGAACGGTGAAGATCCCTATGATAAGAAACATTCAAATCTTCGAGCCATCGCCGGAGGAATGAGTCTCAATTTCTTCCATTTCTACGTAGCGGCGGAGAGTCCCGTTCGAACCATGGATGAAGTGTTCAAACAGAAGAAACCTCTCCGAATGGCCATCTCTCCTACCGGAACATCGGACGAATGGGTCTTTCGAAAAGTGCTCGCTCACTATAAGACCGATTATAAAGAACTGGAGTCAGCCGGATTTAAGTTCTTCAGAGGTTCCTATGCAGAACAGGCAAGCCAGTTTAAAGACAAAAATGTCGATTCTGTCTTTACATTTCTTGCGATTCCAGGGGCAGCCATCACAGAGGCCTCCATCGGTCGCCCTCTCCGTCTGATCCACTTTTCTCCCGAAGTCCTGAAGAGTCTTCTCCAGTACGGAATCGAGTCAGGAAAGATCCCGGCAGGGACCTATCCAAAAGCGGCCAACGCTAATGAAGAGATTACGACCGCCATCGCTGGAAGTGTAATCCTTATCAATAAGAATGTTCCTGACGAGGTTGCTTATCGAATCACGAAGGCGATTCATGAAAACCTGGATCAGTTCAGAAAGATTCATGGTTCTTTAGTCCCATACCAGATTGAGCACGGGATTACGGGATTGGGTGCCATTCCACTCCATCCAGGGGCAGAAAAATACTTTAGAGAAAAAGGGGTTCTGAAAAAATCCTAATTTTTCATAAATAGAACGCCCCCTTGATCCATCATAAGGTGGGCGTTCTTTCCTTCAAACATTCCTGTGCGATCACTTAAGGGTTGGGTAAAAATTTTTGTCACCCTTTATGGGGTGGCGGCTTCCCTTCTCCATTTCTACACCTCAGGGTATGGAACGTTTGAACCTCGTACCCAACGAGGACTTCACCTTCTATTACTTCTCCCTCTTATCTATCTCCTTTTCCCAGCCACCAAGAATTCACCCAAAGACCGCCCTTCCTTCTGGGACTGGATCGCTGCTTTTTTCTGTTTCATAGGTCCCTTCTATATCGTGTGGGATGCGGAACGACTCAATTTTCGAATGGTGGGAATGGATGAGGTTCGAACCATTGAACTCTTCTTAGGTTCTATCCTTGTCCTTCTGGTGGTGGAGGCCTGTCGCCGGGCCCTCTCTCGTTGGATGGCTATCACGATTGCCTTCTTCCTCATCTATCTCGCCACAGCTCCCCATTGGCCAGGGCTGCTCAAATTTAAAGGGTATTCCTTTCCCCGAATGGTGGAGGTCCTATTCTTGGCCGGAGATGAAGGGATCTTTGGCTTTCTCACCGGCATCTCCTCCAATATCCTATTTATCTATATTCTCTTTGCCGCCTTCATGCTCAGTGCAGGGGTTGGAGGCTTTCTCATCGATTTCGCTGTCTGGGCTGCAGGATGGTCTAAAGGGGGCCCGGCAAAGATTGCGGTCATCTCCAGTGGGCTTTACGGGACAGTCAGTGGAAGTACGGTGGCCAATGTCTATACCACCGGGAGTTTTACCATTCCCCTCATGAAGAAAGGGGGATTTAGCCCAAAACAGGCTGCCGCGGTGGAAGCGATTGCAAGCACCGGAGGTCAACTCATGCCTCCCATCATGGGGGCAGGCGCTTTTATTATGTCAGAGGTCACGGGAATTCCTTACTTTAAGATTATCCAAGCCGCTGCCATTCCGGCCATCCTCTATTATTTGAGCCTGTTCTTTGTGGTTCACTTCCTCTCATCAAAACAAGGGCTGAAGAGCATTCCAAGGGGAGAACGGATGAGGTTCCAACCTATGCTCCGGCATGCCTATTACTTTCTTCCCTTTATTTTAATCATTGTTTTTTTGGGATACGGATACTCTCCCAGTAAAGCAGCCTTTTATGTCATTCTGATCATTATTGGACTCAGTTTTTTAGATCGAAAAACCTGGTTGGGTCCAAAGAAGCTTATCGATACCTTCTATCAGGCGGCCATCAATGCGGCTATCATTGCTACTGCTCTGGCCGGCTCGGGAATGGTGGTTGGAATCCTTACCCGAACCGGAGCCGCTCTGGCCTTTGGGAGTGTTTTGCTCAGTGCCTCCTATAATCAACTCCTCATCGCAATGATCCTGGTCTTTTTGGTCGTCAGTGTCCTTGGAACAGGGATTCCAACGACCCCTTCCTACATTATTGCTGTCACAGTGGGGGCGTCTGCTCTTGGAAAATTTGGGATTGCCATTCTGACCGCTCATCTCTTTGTCTTTTATTATGCCGTTCTTTCGGACCTAACCCCTCCGGATGCGATTACCGCCTTTGCAGCGGCCAATCTGGCTGGCTCTGAAATGATGGCTACCGGGATGGAGGCATTTAAATTAGGAATGGCCGGTTTTCTGATCCCGTTCGCCTTTGTCTTCCAACCGGCTCTCCTACTTCAGGGAACACTTTTTGAGATATTGAAAGGATCCTTTCTTACGGCTCTCGGAGTGATCTGCCTCGCTGCTTTTCTGGTGGGGTATGTCTGGTCTCCTCTCAACTGGCTGAAACGCCTTCTCTTCGCCCTTGCTTCGATTCTCCTTGTCTTCCCAACCATTGGGATGGAGCTGCTTGGAGTGGGTTTGGCCTCAGGATTATTGATCTGGTCGAGGATCAGAAGAGAGGAGACTTCCCTTCAAAGGACTGAAGGATGACTTCTCTTTCTTACCCACTTCGTAAGGAAGGAAATTTCTTCATTCCTTAATTTTAGAGAGATCGCCCCATAAACGATCATCCCTAATCCTATCCCCCCTGCCAGGAGTAAAATCTTTTGAACCAGGTTCCCCTTAATGGTCCAATCAGTAAAAGAACAGATTCCATAAGAAATGAATCCGATGGGAAGACTGGAGAATAACATTTTAAAAAGGCTTTTAAAGGTCTTTTTAAATTCTATTCCCCCCAATTTGTAAGAAAGTTTTCGAGAGAGAAGGATAAGGTTCAACGTAGAAGAAAGGCTTGTAGCCAGGGCCAAGCCAGCATGTTTGAGGGGAATAATAAGGGCAGCATTGAAGACGACATTGGCTCCTAAGCAGATCAGAGCTATCTTAAGAGGGGTCCATGAATCCTGAAGAGAATAAAAAGCAGGAACCAAGGTTCTCACCCCTGCAATAGCCCAGAGACCTAGAGAGTAAAAAAGGAGGGCCTTTGCTGTCATTTCCGTAGCAAAATGGTCAAACAATCCTCTTTCAAAAAGAACGTGGATGATCGGTCTCCTTAATGCAATCAATCCAACCATGGCAGGAATACTGATAAAAGAGGTTAAACGAAAGGCGAAGGAAAGGGTCTCTTTGAATTCTTCCCTCTTTCCCTGGGAGGCAAGAGCCGAAAGGCTGGGAAGAGAGGCCATTCCAATGGCGATCGCAAAAAGACCGAGAGGAAACTCCAATAATCGATCTGCAAAGAAAAGGTAGGACACACTCCCGCTGGGAAGGAAGGAGGCAAAGATCGTATCAATGAATACATTGAGCTGGTAGACAGCAGTTCCGATTAGTCCTGGGACCATCAGGGAACCAATTCTTTTGATGGCCGGATGATGGTAGTTAAAGTTGAATCGGAAATCAACCCCCTTCTTCATCAGGAAGGGGATTTGGAAGAAGAATTGGAAGATCCCTCCAGCGAGGACTCCGGTCGCCAGGCTCATGACCGGCTTTCTAAAGACCGAATAGAAAAGAAGGACCGAGACAATGATGGAGATATTGAGGAAGATTGGAGCAAAGGCGGGGGCAAAGAAGTGTCGATAGGAATTAAGAATTCCCATCGAAAGGGCAAATAGCCCCATAAAAAAGAGATAGGGAAAAATGATCTGATTGAGGTGAACGGTCAGATCAAATTTTTCTGGGATTTTAATAAATCCAGGAGCAATGATTCGAATCAAATAGGGAGAAAAAAAGATTCCAGTGAGAGTAATTATAAATAACGCCATAGCTGAGAGGGTAAAAGCAATATGGGTGAGTTCTCGAACTTCCTTTTCGGATCTTTGAGTCAGATATTCGGTATAGACCGGGATGAAGGAAATCGTCAAGGACCCCTCTCCCACCAGCCTTCTCCATAGATTGGGAATTCGAAAGGCCACAAAGAAGGCATCTGCAGCCAATCCAGCTCCAAAGAAATGGGCAATGACCACATCCCGCAGAAATCCAAAGATCCGGCTCAGGAGTGTCCCCATTCCAATAATGGAAGCGGCCTTTGTAATTCTTCTATTCTCTGTCATCGGATTCTCTTTTTATCCCTAAGTTATTACTTACTTTCCCCATTCCTTCTTGACACAACCTATCCCATCATGTTAAAAAAATCAATTACATAAAAGGGAGGGTTGAATTTGGCCACTCATCTATCCGCTCTGAAAAGAGTAAAACAGAGTGAAAAAAGGCGACTTCGAAATCTCCATATAAAATCCACCGTAAAGACGGCTGTAAAGAAAGTCCGCGAGGCGATAGACAAGAAAGATGTGGAGGGGGCTCAAAACGCTCTCCGAAAGGCCGTTTCCTTAATTCAGAAGGCCTGCTCAAAGGGGGTATTTCATAAAAATACCTCGTCGCGAAAGATAGCTCGACTGACGCGGGCAGTGAACGCTCTGACCACCCGTCCTCTTTCCGAAAGCCCACCCTCTATTCACTGAGGACGACAGAGATCGATGACCAACTTCTCCATGAGGAGATCCTTAGGGCCTCGATTGCTTTTAAGATCCAAATCGGTTTGATAACAGCGGAGAATTCCTCTACAAAGAGCCGCCTTAGAAAAATGTTTTGCCTGCTCCAACAATCTCCTTGTACTCCAGAGAGGCAGATGAATCTTCCTGGCCACCTCCTCCAACCCCTTCTCCAGGGACATCCTCTCTTTCACCTTCAAGAGATTCCAGTAGTGTTTAGCCATCATGCTTAGAAGAAGGAGAGAAATCATTTCATCTCTTTTTTTTGGCTCTTCCTCGTCTTTCTTAAAAGGAATGCTCTTCGATTCTAAAGACTTCTCTATAATTTTAAGGGCCCTCTCCAGATCCTGTTGTCCTATGGCCTCGGTTAAATCAAAGACCGTACTGGTCTTCACCTCCGAGGTGACCTCCTCGATGTCCAAAAGATCGATTTCTCTCTTCTCCCCTACGCTCAGAAGAACCTTCTCCAGTTCTTGATCCAAATCAAAAAGGTGATCCCCGCTCAACTCGATCAGATACTGGGCGGCCTCTTCTGAAAGAAGCTTCCCTCTCTCATTGGCCCTCTTCTTGAGCCATAAGACCAGAGCCTTGCCTTTCAATCTTTGAAATTCAATGAATTTACAGGTCTTCTCCAACTCTCTTTGGAATCTCTTCCATCCTCCCAAGGTGGAACCACTCATGACCAGGCAGGTTTTAGGGGAAGGATTCATCAGATATTCTAAGAATTCTTTGACCGAATCTTCCTTAAATTGATCCATCTCCCTCACTAAAATATATCGATAAGAGGAGAACATGGGCCAGGTTCGCGCGGCCTGAATAATCTCTCGAGGGGAATGTTCCTCTCCACTGAAAAAATGGAGATTCAGGCTCCTCTCCTTAGGGAGAAGGGTTTGATCGAGAAGCCGCTTAATCTCTTCTTCGATCAGATAATCTTCGGGGCCATAGAGGAAATAAACCGGATGAATCTCACCTTGGGTTTTCATAGGGTGGGTTTTTTACTTCCTTAATAGAGATCATATTCTAATAAGCGGCATTCAATATTACTATTGAAAAAAGGGATTCTCCTTTTGGTTCTCAGTCCGATCTTCTTGGCCAATTCAAAATTTCCAGTAAAGATATAGCCTCTGTAACCTATCCCCCGTTTCTTAAAAAAATCGCCAATCCTCCGATAGGTCTCTTTAAGGGCTTCCTGGTCTCCCATCCGTTCGCCGTATTCGGGATTCATCATGATGACCCCACCCCCTGCAGGCAAAGGGGTTTCTGCGAAATCACAAACCCCAAATTCGATAAATCGTTCCACCCCTGCAGTCATGGCATTTCTTTTAGCTGCCTCCACGGCCTGCTGACTAATATCCGTGGCAATAATCCTCCCTCTTAAGAAATCCTTTGATTCGGCACGAACCCTTCTCTTCAAGGTTTTCCATGAGGATTCGTCAAATCCTTTGATATGCATAAAGCCAAAATTTTCTCTCAACAGATTAGGGGCCCTTCCTAATCCAATAAAGGCCCCTTCGATGGCCAAGGTTCCACTGCCACACATGGGATTGATCAAATGGGTCTCCCCTTTCCAGCCTGTAGCCAGGATAAGCGCAGCTGCAAGGGTCTCTTGAAGAGGGGCCTTAAGAGGATTCGTTCGATACCCCCTCTTGGAAAGAGGTTCTCCGGAGGTATCAATGAAGAGCTGGCAACGATCTCCTCGCCAATAGAGGTGGATCACACTTTTATCTCTTCTGGGACCGGAATCTGGCCTTCGCCCATATTTCTCTCTCAATCGGTCCACAATGGCATCCTTCCCTCGAACATTGGCAAACCTGGAATCCCGGATGGTAGGATTTTCTACAGTAGAGGTTAGACAAACATATCCCTCCTCGTGGAGATAGGTCTCCCATGGAAATTCAAAAAGATTTCGATAAAGCTCTTCCGAATCTCTGGCCCGAAACTCATGGATAAGGAAAAGAACCCTTTGGGCCGTCCTCAGAAGAAGATTCAATCTCATCGTATCCGTTCCGTAACCCTCGGTTTCGATGTGAGCCAATCCTTCTGAGAGAACAGGAAACCCCATGGAAAGGAGCTCTTCCTTTAAAAAAGGAGGAAGCCCTTTTGCGCAGGTAATGGCAATTCGGCTCTTTTTCTCCCAAAAAGGCATACCCTCAACCATTCAACATACATTTAATTGAACATTGTTCTTCTGTCAATCCCCAAATTGCCACTTTCCAAATCCATCTTTACCTGATATACTTAAATATCCTTTCAGGAAAGGAGGTAAAAAAGTCATTGAGGTGAAGGATACGGCTTTTCTTGAATTGATAAGAGAACTCCTTATTTCGGAAGTCGCTTTTCAAGAGCTTTTTAAAAAGTACCGGCATGGGAAACTTCGATTTTCAGACATCGTCTCCTGGGTGGATGACCAGGGTCACAGTCTCCTTTTCCGTCTAAAAGAACTCAGTCATAGACTCTTTAGAAACCAAAGTAAAAAAGCCTTCCGCGATGAGGAGGGACTTCTTGATCTGGTCATTGGATCGATCTTTCACGAAGCCATGAAATTAAGAGAGAATGTTTATCAACTGGAGATTTATCGGCCCCGGTATTTCCAATATAAAACTCGGATAAAAAAGAGAGAGTATGAAAAAAATTATCTTCAGCAATTCGAACGGATTATATCCAGGGCGGAGGAGGGAGTCCTTGTAGGGATGGCCGAGACCCATTCCCTCTTTCATGATGCGATGGAACAGTTAATCGATCTCTTTAAAACCCATTCGAAGGATCCTTCTTGGGTTCGATTTCTGGTCGATCATCAAAATCTGCTGAAAAAAATCTATGGGCCCAAAAAGACAAAAGAGATTTTTCAAACGATGTTTGAAAATGGGATTTCAGAGGCTTATCTATTAGCCGGTCAGAGTTACCTTGAGAGCGAACACTATGATCTTTCCTCTTACTATTTTTCAAAAGCCCTCAGATCAGGATCCCAAAAAACGGAGGTTCCTTTTCTTCTCCATTTTAGCCAGGGAATGGATGCCTATTTCAAGAACGCCTATTCCAAAGTCATTGCGATATGGGAAGGACTCCTTCGCTCCCCCATTCATAAAGGCTTTAAAAAATTCTATATTAAAAAAATGGAAGAGGTCTGTAGAAAAATATTCAATGAATTGGAAGAAGAGAAGCGATCCCCCTTGGCCAGAAAGGCTAAAGCCCTTGCTGATCAACTGTCAAAAATGTTAAGATTAATTTGATCGATATATAAGGAGTTTCGAAATGCCTATCTACGAATATCATTGTGATACCTGTGGCCATCAATTTGAAAAGTTAGTTTTCAACTCCTCTGAGACGATTTTATGCCCAAAGTGTAATGGTCAAAAGGTAAACCGGCTGCTTTCTACTTTCGCCTTCTCAACCGGAGGAAAATTTAAGAGTACGGCCAGCTCTTCCTGTAGCAGTTGTTCAGCCACCTCATGTTCTTCCTGCAGTTCGAAGTAGAAGGGAAAAGGATCCAAGGGTGAAGATCTCTCTTAACCCCTAAGAGCATCAGAGATTGGTTAAATGCCTCCTTGCCTCCATCTCTTCCTTTAAGCGAACATCCATCTCGATCGCCATCAAGGATTCATCGATCATTCGAATCAGGGATATCTTTTCTTCAGGAAGCTTCCCATAAAGGGGAACCAGATTTGAAATATGGTCGCTTAAAAACTGGGAGGTGACCTCCAGCCCCTCGAGGAGGATTCTGGTTTCTTTCAGAATTGTCTCAGGAGAGGGGAGTTGAAATCGACCTTCCCTCATTGCCTCGAAGAGGGGAGAATTGGGTTGTGGGATGAAGGTTCGAATTCGGATGAAATGGGGATCGATCTGATTCAATACCTCAGCCGTCCTCTGAGCGTGTTCCCTCCATCGATCCTCTCCCCCTATTCCTAAAAGGACGTAGAGGGAATACTCAAAGCCAATCTGTTTAGCCTTTCTTCCTGCCTCAATCATCTCTTCTGGAGTCGCCCCTTTTTGTATCTCCCTCAGGATGGTCGGATCTCCTGTTTCAAGACCCACATGGAGTCGATTTAACCCTGCTCGAAAGATCTCCCCCAATTCCTCTTCTGACTTTCTGGCAATCGTTTTTGCCCTTGCGTAACTGGTCACTCTCTCAATTTGGGGAAAAGACTCATAAAGGGTGTTCAAAATATTAACCAGTGCTTTGGTTTTCACCACCAGGCTATCCGAATCTCCGATAAAGACGGTTCGTACCCTATCGCGGTAGAGTTCCTTGGCCATCGCAATATCCTCTATCACTTCCTCCGTAGGTCGAATTTCAAATTTAAGCCCTTTATACATCGAACAAAAGGTACACCGATTCCAGGGACATCCCCTTGTCACCCTTAAGAGGAGGCTATTTGCCTCACTGGGAGGTCGGTAAGGAGGAAAATCGTAGTTTCTTCTTCTTAATCCAAATCGTCCAAGAGTCATCTTTCCTCTCTCCTCGTCTCATCCAAGAAGACCTTTGTTAATAACACATCGTCACCCCGATTCCTTTCTCCTCAAACCTTCTTTTCAATTCTAACCCAACTTGGTCGAAATAATCATCTTCAAGATACCTTTCTAATTGAGCTTTCCGATAAAGGGAAACCACCTTAAAGGTATAATTCATTCGGTCGATGAAGACCTCTTCCACCAATCCATCCAGCATTCTTACCAATTCAATGGGATTCATGGGAAGGATGGGGCCAATAAAAACATAAGTCTTAACCCCTTCCCTTGAAAGGAGTTCCAGTGTTCTCACCCTCTCAAATATAGAAGGAGAGCGAGGTTCGAAGATTCTCCTTAACCCTTCATCATCGGTGGTTATAGTGATCCCAACCTCGATTTCCTTAAATTCCTTGAATAGGTCCAGATCCCTCAAACAGAGAGGAGATCGTGTAAGGATGTTGACGGGATATTGATAACGAAGCAGCAACTCAAGGCATTTTCTTGTAATCCTGTACTCCCTCTCTATGGGTTGATAAGGATCGGTGACGGTGCTCATGGCCACGACCCCTCCTTTTGCCCTCCGGAGTTCTCGCTCCAATATTTGCGGGGCATTCACCTTGATGTCGATAAATTCTCCCCAAGGTTCCCGATGATTGGTAAATCGTCTCATAAAACTTGCATAACAATATCGACATCCATGCCCGCACCCCACATAAGGATTGATACAGTAATCGTAACCTGCAATGGCTGTTTTGGTAAGAAGGGTCTTAGAAAGGATCTCTTTCATCTTCATAGAACTATTATGGAATCAACGGAGAAAGGATTCAAGGAAAGATTTTATTGTACGGGCAAAAAAGGAGAGGGAGGGATGAGGTCTCCGGGTTGTTTCAAAGGATAGAAGGGACCGCGATGGGAATAGATTTTCTGGAAGAAATCAAAAAGATCGATTTCTCCATTCTTGGCCTTCCGCCAGAGTTCATAAAGGTGGTGAGCTGTGATCAGGGCGATGTTGGAACGGAAAAGGACTTCACCCAGATCTTTTGAGATATGGGTCATCTTTGCCCTTTCGGCGAGCGGAAGATGAATGTGAGTGCTCGCAACGATGAGCGATTTCTCTTTCTCTCTCTTCTCTTTTTCAAACTGGATAGCCCTTAGAATCTTTGGATGGTTTTTATTGGCCTCCTTTTCATATCGGATGACCTGTAAACCAAAGGATTTAGAGGTATTCGGTATTTTTATAATCCGATCCACAAATTGGTAATCGATTCCAGGTGAGATCATAAATCCTAAATCTTTAAAGATGGAGTGAACGGCATCCAGCAATAACAGTTCACTTTTAGGCCAGAGAAGGGTTTCGACTGTAAAGAAATCCTTCTCTTGAAGACTCATGGAGTCTGTCTTCGAAATCTTTTCCATCTCGGACTGTAAAAAATTTCTTCTCTCTTTCTCTTTCTCGGACCGTATCTTATCTATCCGACTGACAATGAGCATAGCAATAAGACAGGTAAGAGGGATAATGAGTCTCGTTTGCTCCTCAAATTTTAGAGCGCTATAGATAGCAAAAACAGCAAAGAGAAGTTGTAAAAGAGGGAGCACCATAGTGAAATCTCCAAATATTTAATTTTTCAGCAATTTTTATACCAAATTTTGATGAAAAAATTTTCCAGCAATTTTAAATAGTTAGTCAAAATTGAAAATCTTGACACGATTAATTGTGTAAAATTATTACACATTTTTAACGAAAATTGTCAATTTATAAGTAATCTTTCACTCAGAGGTGGGGAATAAGCCCGAGAGGGGAGAAGGAAGGAGGTTCTCTAAAGGGATTTCACGCAAAAAGATACTCCACCAATCGATTAAGCATCTTTGCCCCTTTGACTTCGGTCTCAAAGAGAGGAACAATCGCTCTGACCTGGTCATCAAATATTCTCCAGATCTCCTCCATATGTTCCTCTTGCATCTGAATTCGGTTGAGGACAAATTCGGCCGCATCTTTACCAACCTGTTCTTTTTGAATCACCCCGTTCACAATGACTCCTCCTACGGGAATACCAAACTCATGGAACCAGTTTATAAATCGGGTGATAACCGCGATGGGGAGGCTCTCTGGAAGAGTGACAAAAAAGAAGGCAGTGAGGCGGTCATCCGTTAAAAGTTTTTTAGCATGGGCCATCCGGTCTTTAAAATTTAAAAGATATTCTAAAAGAGGATCCTTTTCCTCTTTTTTCGAAAAAGAAAGCATCTCCCTTAGAGATTTTGCTTCCTCCCGGCTTTTAAGCATCTTTTCTACCCAGAGGGAATAAACCTTGGACATCCCTAAAAGACGCCTGGCATTGGCCGTGGGAGCCGTATCAAAGACATAAAACTCGTATTCGTCTTTGAACATAAGATCCATCATGTTTTCAAACATGGCTGATTCTTCGAAGGCAGGATTCATAGTGGCCGATTCGATGAACTCGTCAGCCTTGGTGGTAATATCAGCAAATTTTAAAAACCAATTAATCTTTTCCCGAATCTCCCGTTTTGAACGTTCTATCGTATCTCGCGTATCAATCTCAAAAGCATAACATTTCTCTTCATCACAGACTACCGCAGCCTTTCCAAAGACATCCTTCTCAAGAAGATTGGAAAGGCTATGGACTGGATTGGTAGAGGCAAGGAGAGTCTTCTTCCCCTGTTTTGCAGCCCAGAGGGCGGCTGCCCCTGCCATGACTGTCTTTCCAACTCCCCCTTTCCCCCCGAAGAAGATGTATTTTAATTGGGGATGGTCCTGCATAAACTTTACCATATTGACTTTAACTTGATTCACGTCCTCCTCCTTTCCCTCTCCCCCACCTTTAGAGGCGGGAGTGAGGGGTTAAAATTCTCCAAACATCGCCTTGGCCATCTTCTCAATCATGGGAAGGCCAGTCACATCCCTTTCCATCTCAGGCACAGCCGCTAAGATTTGTTTCCCAAAAGTTGACTCGATTACCTTTAGATAGTGTTCTTGCATCTCCAGTCGATTCCTTAAATATTCCGGGATATTTTGGTTTTTGAGATCTTGGGGAAGGACCCGATTCACAATATAGCCGCTCAAGGGAACATCAAACTTAGCAAAGAGCTCGGCTGCTTTCAGGGTATCCTTGATCACCATCTCCTCCGCCGTGAGGACAAAAAAGAAGGCCGTCTTATGTTTGTCTGTCAAAATGCTTGAGGACTTATTGATTCTCTCTTTGATGTAGAGGAGTTCGTTAAGGATAGCATCCTCTTCCAGTTCCTTTTCTCGTTTAATGACAGCAGCGACCTGATCGTATTCTCTCATCTGTTCTCGAAGTCCAGTAATCTTATCAATCCAAGCATCATAGACGGAAGCCATACTTAAGTAATAAAGGGCATGACCCAAAGGAACTAAATCATAGATGTAATAATCATAGCCCCCTCTGACCACAATGTCTACCACCTCATCAAAGATAGCACTTTCCTCCATGGCAGGCTCTGCAGCGGCGGCCTGGATATAACTTTCGATCTCTTCCGGGATCTTCTCCATCCCGTACATATCCAGAATCTTCTGCCTGATCTCCTGTTGATACTCTTTGACCCGACGGTCCGCATCAATCTCCTGGGCATAGAGGTTCGGAATAATCTCTGTAGGCCCCTTACCAAAGATATCCCTTTCAAAGATATCGGTGAGGGACGCCTGAGGATCTACTGAAAAGACCAAGACTTTCTTCCCCTTCTTGGCTAAATAATAAGCTGTAGCCGCTGAAAAGGTGGTCTTCCCCAATCCTCCTTTTCCTCCAAACATGATGTACCGCCGATCCGGAAATTTTTCAAAAATATCTGCTAATGAAATGGGAATCACCTCCTCTTTGTGAGTCTATCTGGTCTATCTGGTTAGCCGCCTAAAATCTTTTTTTAACGAAATGATCCCGATAAACGGAACAAACCAAATAACCTATTTTAGGCAAGGGCATCGGTGAGATCTTTTTCTCTCAGCATCCTTCTTTTCCAAGTAGAGATTTGAGGAACGACATAAGGGAGCAGTCTTAAGGAGTAGTAGGGTGGGAGGATAGGAACACCCAACATATCCCCCATGGTGATAAGAATAAAAAGATGCTCCATACTGGCCCTTGTTTTTAGAGCAAACCGGGCCGAATCATGAGCCGCAACTCCGTAAACAAATTCTTTAACCCCTTGCAAAAATCCACCTTTTTTCTTTTTTTCTCCTCCCATACTTCTTTTCTTCTCCTTTAAGAAATATGATGGGGGCTTGACCCTCTTTTTATTTAACCAAATCCAATAGGTAATTCAAGCCCCCTATTTTAATAGGATTTATTAAGATGACCCTTATATCCCTTATTTCTATCTTATTTTTTATGCCTTCGCCGGGGCAATCTGGGCTTTAATTGCAAGATACCGTTTAAAAGCCTTTACCCCCTCTACAGCTAAGACAAGGGCTGCAATGACCAAGAAAAATCCTACCAATCCCATGATCGTATTTCCAATGAGGGCTTCTCCCTTAACTGCTCCTGTAAAGACTTTTTGAAGTAATCCATAGGAAGTGTAGAGAAGAGCACCGATAGTAGTCACTAACATGAAGATCATTGGCAGGAGAGACCAAATATAATTCTTTCCTTCAGACATCAACCAGGCTGTGATTAGCATGAGAGCTAAGGAAGCCATCAATTGGTTTGCCCCCCCAAAAAGCACCCATAAATATTGCCACCATCCAGTAAAGACCAAAAGGATACCAAGAAGGCTGGCAATGAGAGTCCCGATATGGGCATTTTTAAATATAGGACTAATATCTCCCAATAATTCGGATGTAGCTATTCTCATAAATCGGATAACCAGTTGAAGAATAGTCACGGCCAAAAAAATCATCATCACGCTTCCATAAGTGGTGCCAATTTTAAGAGGAAGCCCTAAAGCATTAAGAAATTTCCCAACCCCAGCAGCGAAAACCCCTGCAGGTCCTTTTACCAAGGCAGCCGCATATTCTGATGAAGAAGAAAACACGGCCCCCGCAGTAATTAATGCAAACAATGCCAGCATCATCTCCACAAACATTACCCCGCCTCCTACAGGGCGTGCGTCGGTCTCATACTCCAATTGCCGTGCCGTTCCCGAGCTCGATACGAGACTATGCCATCCCGAAATGGCTCCACATGCAATGGTTACAAACATAATAGGCCAAATGGGTCCAATCTTAATGGTAAAGGAGGTATAGGCAGGAAGGGTTAAATTTGGGTGAAGCACAAACACTCCTATAATCCCAAAAAAGAGACCTAACAGTACGACATAAGAAGCGACATAGTTAATAGGGAGCGCAAATCTCCAGATAGGCAAAACGGCAGCGAAATAGCAGAATAGGAAGGTAAGAATCCCCCATAATACCCGGCTATTTGCGAGATTATCTCCAATAATCACATTGGAAGGAGCGATGGTCCCAACCCAGATCCCGAATAGGGTGATGATGACGGTGGTCACGGTAGTTAAAATAATGTCTTTTTTCCATCGATAGATCATTTGCCCCGCAAGGATACCACTCCCGGTCATAAAGAGCCATGCCATTGGAGAACCTTTTAATCCAATAGCAGTATTTACTACGACGGCACCAAAAGCCCCCGCAATCAAAAGGAGATAAAAATAGAGAAAGGCAAGAAGAATAATTCTGGCTTTTGGAGAAATCAATTTATGGCTCAATCCTCCCATAGAAGCTCCTTCATGCCTCATCGCAGCCATGGCACTGGAATAATCTTGAACCCAACCGATAAATAGAGTTCCAAGGAGAATCCATATTAAAGCAGGAAGCCATCCCCACTGAAGGGCAATAATTGGACCGAGAACCGGACCTGCACCAGCAATTGATTTAAACTGATAACCAAAGAGGATATTTCTGCTTGTGGGCATAAACTCTACCCCATCCATATATAGCTTTGCTGGTGTGGCCTTTTTAGGATCAGCTTTTACAATACGAGTATCTACATATTTAGCGTATATCCGGTATCCTATAATAAACACAATAAACCCAATAATAAGAACCAATACAGCATTCATGGTTTTACCTCCTTATGAATTTTCATAAAAGATCTTGAGAGAATGCGTGTTAATGATCCCAACCTCTACCATCCTTTCACTCGGAATAACCTTCTCTCACCTCCTTTTCTTTAATTTACAAAAGGGATTAATCAAAACAACCCAGTTGACACTGGACGATTTTAATCTTCATCTCGTTGAGAATCCTTCCCATCTCGCTTTTTGAGATTCCAAAATCCTCAGCCATCTTAAAACAGAGGGCACAGGGAAGTTTTCCATCCTTTGCCTTCTCTAATATAATCTTCTCCATTTCTTCACGATTCATATCTAATTACTCCTAATTGTCATTCCCCCTATTCACCCCTCACCTTTCATCTCTATTTTTAGAGATATAAATGCCGTATTCAAATCCATCGATTAATGCAAGGAAGGAGGCTTTGCAGATATTTTCGGAGAACGCCCTTACTCTCCACGCCTCTCTTCCATCACTGAATAGAATCTCAACCTCTACCCCAGCAGCCGTTCCAGCGCCAGGATCAAAGATTCGGGAACTAAAGTCGATCAATTTAATTCGATCGACTTCTGGAAAAAGAGAGATCAACGATTTCTTTAAAACCCTTGCGAGGGCATCCACCGGTCCCACGCCCGTTTCAGCCTCATGCATTTCCTTCCCATTGGCTCTTAACATAATAGTAGCCTCAGGTCGAACTCCATCATCTATGAGTCTGTAATTCCCAATAATTTCAAAATGGGGTTTATAATCTGACATGGACCTCAGAAGATTTAAAATTTTGGTCGCATCTTTGATCTTCTCTTCGACCAATAAACACCCTCCCTTATCTGGTTTTTTAAAAATTATTAAATAAATTTTTTACTCCTTTGTCAAGGAAAAATTGTTT
>JBBIMX010000002.1:0-97338 GCA_037444165.1 Deltaproteobacteria bacterium
CCGCATTCGAAGGGTTTGGAACCCTACCTCCCCAGTCTTTCTATGACTTTTTCAGGGGTCTCCTAGTTCTGAAGTTTGTTGTCGGCAGGGGTATCCCGCTACTCATGGGTGGTGCAATAGGCCTTTTTAAGGTTACCGCTCCAAGCTTTTCTCCAGCATCCCTCTCGGGACCCTTGCTTCAACTGAGTCAGGGGTGACCTGGAGGAAACCATAAATATGTAATCCCCCACTCATGAAGTGGGGAATAAGCCCGAGAGGGGTATTGGAGAAACCCATAGTGCGGTAACCTTAAATGGCCCATAGAAATCGTTACTTTGGTTTGTTTTAATCAGAAACCCATTTCTACGATGGATCGATTTGGAGGATCTATTATATTCAATCCATCCGCGTTCTATGGGTTTCGGAAATACTCCTCTCGGGCTTAAATTTATTTCCACCCTTTAGTGAGGGTTACATAAATATTGACATTTAAATTTCTTATTCAATATGATAAATTTTAAAAAAAGAGAATGAATCTGATCATTTTTTTCTTTTTCTTTTCCCTCTTCTTCGGCTCCATGGCCTATGGAGATGTGTATAAATGGGTGGACGAAAAGGGGACCCTCCATTTCACCGATGACCTCTCCAAAATCCCGGAGAGATACAGACCCAATGTCGAGATCCTCAAGGGACCGAAGAGAAAGGAAACCATCGAAGTTTCCCCTTCAGGTCCAAAAGAAAAAACTCCATCACCCCTTCCCAAAAAAGAAAACCATCAGGAAGTGGAGGTCGACCTGATCAGAAAACATGAAATCTTCCTTGCCGAAGTGGTCCTTAATGGAAGACTAAAACAGTATTTTGTTGTAGACACAGGGGCCAGTTTTACCCTGATTAGTCAACCCACAGCCACCGAACTTGGAATTTTTATCGATGAGACCACTCCCTTCCTCCGGGTCTCCAGTGTCAGCGATATCCTTCTGACTCCTTTAGTGACATTAAAATCGATTCGAGTAGGAAAAGCCGAACTTCAAGATGTGGAGGCCTTGATCTACACCATGCCCAACTATCAAGGCCTTCTGGGAAACTCTTTTCTCAATAAGTTTAAGGTGACCATTGACTCTCTCAATGGAAAGATGAGACTCTATTCTCTCAAGGGAATCCCCTCCCCGGACCGGCCTGGAGGGTATAGTAAAGACTATTGGGTCAGCCAATTCAGGTTTTATCATCGGACTCTCGAGGAACTCAAAAGATTGAAATCCATCTACGAAAGCCGCTCCACATCCACTAAAGAGCTGATACGAATTAACAATGGAATACGCTATTTTGAATCTCAACTGGGCGAATTAGAACGAAAAGCCTCTCTGGCCGGGGTCCCAAGAAACTGGAGGGAATAATCTCTTCCCCATAGAAGTTCTGAGTTCTAAATTGGAAACACGCCTTAGCTTAGGGGGTATAAAGTACGACCAGAAGTTTGGCTTCTTGATCACTGAGATTGCGGAGTTTATGGGGGATTCCTGAATCGAAATGCAGGGTCTCTCCTTTCTTCAGGATATTCGGATTCTCCCCTACCCTCACCTCTACTTCTCCCTTTAATACATAGATAAACTCTTCCCCCTCATGTCGATACTCTACCATTCGATGATCCTGTTTGGGGTCAATGGTGACCAGAAAGGCCTTCATATGTTTGTTTTCGGCATCCGGGGTAAGCGTTTTATAAGCATAGGCTTGTGTTCGTTTAAAAAAGCTCTCCTTCCTCTTCCTGGCCAGGGCCTCCTGTTCTTCAGCAGAGAGGAAAGAACCAGAGTCGATGGATAGGGCTTTCGAAATCTGTATGACCGCAGAGACAGGGGGGATGATCTTCCCTTCTTCAATCTCTCGGAGGTAACGTTGGGACAATCCGGTTTTGTTGGCCAGAGATTCAAAAGAGAGCTTCCTTAACTCTCTCAGTTGCCGCATCTTTGCTCCAAAAGATTTTTCATCCAATTTTTTTTGTCCCATGGCTCTCCCTCCCTTCAGGGGTAAGATTCAATAGAACCATTATATTCTTCTATCGGGATTTTTCAATCGTTTTTTACGGGATCCTTCTTGAGGACCTAAATTTCACCCCGATTTTCGTTCTCACCTCCTCCATCACTTTCTGGGCGATGGCCCTTGCCCGATCCGCTCCAGAAGTCAAAACTTCATGGATATAATGGGATTTCTCGTTTATCGCTTTTACCCGATCCTGAATGGGAATCAATTCTTCACTCATATTCTTTGAAAGAATCTCCTTACACTCGATACATCCAATGGCTGCAGTTCGGCACCCCTTTTCAACATACTCAAGCTGGTCCAGTTTCGAGAAGGCGGTATGCATCGTATAGATGTTACAATGTTCGGGATGTCCCGGGTCATTCCTTTTCTCCCGATGGGGACAGGTCACGGCCGTTCTTAGTTTCTCCCAAATGACGGAGGGGGGGTCAAGAAGACCGATCGCATTGTTCATTGATTTTGACATCTTTGCCTGGCCATCGGTACCAAGAATTCGAGGGGCCGTGGAAAGAAGAACCTGAGGCTCTGGGAAGGTTAGACCAAAACGGGCATTAAATTTTCTTGCAATCTCCCGACAGAGCTCTACGTGTTGAACCTGGTCCTCCCCGACAGGGACATAACCTGCTTTATAAATCAAAATATCAGCCGCTTGAAGCACAGGATAGCCCAGAAGACCCATGTTGATATTCTGTCGATGCTGTTTGGCCTTCTCTTTAAATTGGGTCATCCTTTCCAGCTCACCGATAGGAGTCACACAATTGAAGATCCAGGCCAGCTCCGTATGTTCTGGAACATGAGATTGAACAAATACAATACATTTCTCTGGGGTCAACCCACAGGCCAGGAGAATGGTGGCTGTCTCGAGAATCCTCTTCTGCATCAACGCCACTTCATATTCTACCGTTATGGCATGATAATCCACCACACAGTAGAGACACTCATATTGGTCTACAAGGCGGACCCAATTTCGAATCGCACCCACATAATTTCCAATATGAATCTCTCCTGAAGGTTGAATCCCACTAAAAATTCGTTCCATCTTTAAATCTTACCCTCCTTTTACTCTTTCAGTTCTCCTAAAAAATTGAGGATAGAAATAAAGAGGCCATGGGATATTGCCCATGGCCTCTTTCCCCCCCTTGATCAAAGTTATGGGCAGAGGAACAGTAGGCAATATCCTGACTCTCCTTTCCCACACCATATCCAGATTGGGATCATCCGACTCTCCTGAGCGAGTTTGGATTCAATTTACCTTAACCTTCTTTAAAAATCAATACCCTCAGGTTCCTTGACAAAGTAGGGAAATCTCATTTAGAGATGAAGGAGAGGTTCTTCCTGGTGATAAAATGGGTCTAAAAACTGAGGTGCTTATTGTTGGGGGAGGAGCCACAGGCGTAGGAATTGCAAGGGATCTCTCTCGTAGAGGAATCCCATTAATTTTAATTGAGAAAGGGGATTTCGCCTTTGGCGCAAGCGGAAGAAATCATGGACTCCTTCACAGTGGTGCCAGATATGCCGTCACGGATCCTCAAGCCGCCAGGGAATGCATGGAAGAAAACAGAATTCTTCGTAAGATTGCTCCCCATTGTATCGAGGAGACTGGAGGACTTTTTATCTCCCTTCCTGAAGATGGTCTGGACTTCAGGGATCGATTTCTTCGCGCCTGTGAAAAGGTTGGAATTCCGACCCATCCCATGTCGCCGGAAGAGGCCCTTCATCTTGAACCAGGGCTGAATCCTGATCTTCTGTCCGCCATTCAAGTCCCTGATGGAGCTATTGATCCTTTTGCCCTCATCCTCTCCAATGCCAGAGAGGCAGAAGCCCATGGGGCAACCTTTCTTCTCCATACGGAGGTCCTCTCCATCCTTTCAGAAAAAGATAAAGTCAAAGGGGTGAGAGTCAAAGACCAATTGACCGGAGAGGAATATTTAATTGAGACCACCTTTCTTATCAATGCCACCGGAGCGTGGGCAGACCATTTTTTGAAACCGCTCGGCCTCCGGATTGGAATTGCCCTTTCCAAAGGCTCCATGATGATCACTAATCGAAGGCTGAGCCAAAGGGTGATCAACCGGTGCCGCCCTCCTTCGGATGGAGATATCATTGTTCCTAACCATACTGTCTCTATTCTTGGGACGACCTCCGTCCGTGTAATGGAGGTAGAAAATTTTGAAATCACTCCCTCGGAGATTTCTTTGCTCATCCATGAAACCTCAAGAATGATCCCCTCCATTGAAGGATGCCGCTTCATTCGCGCTTATGCAGGGATTCGCCCTCTCTTTATGGAAGAGGGAAAAGAAGAGGATCGTTCCATCAGCCGTGGATTTGTTCTGATTGACCATGAAAAACGAGATGGCCTAAAGAACCTGATCACCATCACTGGAGGGAAACTCATCACCTATCGATTAATGGCAGAGAGAGCCTCTGATCTCATCTGTGAAAAAATGGGGGTAAGCATCCCTTGCTCCACCCACCTCATCCCGCTTCCCGGAGCTGATCAACCTCGAGGGCTTAAGGAAAGGTTGAAAAACCTGCCCCAGGGAGAGACTCTCTGTGATTGTGAGCTGGTCAAAAGGGGTGAGGTGGAAACACTCCTGAAGGACAAAAAACTTAAAGAACTCCAAGATCTCCTTCATCGCACAAGGATTGCCAAAGGGACTTGCCAGGGAGGATTCTGTGTTTATCGACTCCTTGGAGTCTTAAATGAATCAGAGAAGGAGTTTGGAGACTCCAATCGGATTTTGAAAGGATTTCTTGAGGAGCGATGGAAAGGCATTCAGCCTATTCTGTGGGGATCAGCGGTTAAAGAAGAAGAAGTCGTAGAAGGGATCTATAAGGTAATTTTTAACCTCAAATTATAAAGGGAATATGGGGTACGATCTCATTATTATTGGAATGGGCCTTTCAGGTCTGATGGCGGCTAAAACCGCTCTCGATCTGGGAAAACAAGTGCTTATCATTGGAAAGGGAATGGGAGGTCTCATTCTATTCTCCAATACCATTGATGTGCTGGGAAAAGTTCCAGAAACCCTCCCATTAAAGGATGGACTTTCTCATTGGATTAAAGAACATCCCGAACACCCCTATTCCAAGATAGGAGTGGAAGGAATAGAGGAGGCCCTTTCCTCGTTTGTGTCCCTCTTCCCACCTCCTTACACCTTCCATTCCTTCGAGGGGCGAAATAGAAAACTTCCTACTGCTGTCGGGACGCTTCGCCCGACTTATCTTTTTCCTACCACTCTGTCTGGGGGAGCCTTTCTAAAAGAGGGAAATACCCTTATCGTGGGATTTAAGGGGTTCAAAGATTTTTATGCAGCCTATATGGCGAGACAATTGAAATGCCGCTATCTAACAGTGTCTTTTCAGAAGGAAGGGCCGCCGGACTTGACCGCCACTTATCTCACAAGACAAATGGAAAAGGAAGAGGTGAGAGAAAGAGTCGGTCTTGAAATTAAAAACTCCTTAAGGGGAGAAACGTTAATTGGAGTCCCTGCTCTTCTTGGACTCCACGATCCCATGAGGATTAAAGCCCATCTTGAAGCCATCACAGGAGGAGAGATATTTGAAATCCCTACCCTTCCACCATCGATATTAGGGATGAGGATCTTTAATCGTTTTAAAGTCTATCTTCTGGAGAGAGGAGCGAACTTCCTCCTGGGTCATAACGTTTCGAGGGTTCAGATTAAAGGTTCTATATGTGAAGGGATCGAGGTGCTTCATCCCCCCATCTCTCGTTTTTATTCCGCTCATCATTTCGTTCTTGCCACGGGTCGTTTCATAGGTGGAGGACTCGAAGCGGACCGGGAGAGAATTTCAGAATCGCTTTTTCATCTACCTGTATTCAGTGAGGACTCCCCTGAGAGGTGGTTTAGAAAAAATTTTTTTGATTCCCATCCTATCCATCGTTCCGGGATTTCAGTCGATCACTCCTTTCGACCCTTGGATCACGATGGGAAGACTGTTTTTGAAAATGTTCGGGTCGTAGGAACCATTCTCTCCGGTCATCATTATATCGATGAGGGATCGAGGGAAGGAATTGAGATTTCTACGGGCTATTGGGGGGTAAAAAGACTTTTTGAATAAGTTCTTCTCTATGAGGGTGAGAGCAAAAAAGGAAGATTGGCTTAAGAAAAATGCGGATCTCTGTATCCGATGCGCTACGTGCATGGCGGTCTGTCCTGTGTCACGAGTCACCTCCCTCTTCCCTGGCCCGAAGAACACAGGTCCTGGAGCCCAACGATTCCGTCATCCTGAAGAGCCCTCGGTAGACCATTGGGTAGATCTCTGTATCGGTTGTCATCTCTGTAATGGAGTCTGTCCGGCTGGCGTACCGATCTCTGAATTGAATCTCCTGGCCAAAACGAAATACCTAAATGAGAAGGGAAGACCATTTCGAGATTGGCTCCTCACCCATTCTTATCTCTATGGATGGATTGGAGCCCTCTTTTCTCCTATCACCAATTATCTTCTTCAAAAACCCGTTGTGAAAAAGCTCTTAGAAATTATCCTGAAGATGGATCAACGAAGTCCCCTTCCAAATTACCAATCTCCTCTTTTTAGAGAATGGTTCAAGGGCCATTCTTCTAAAGGAGGAAAAAAGATTGCCTACTTTTATGGATGCTTTACGAATACCAATGACATCGACGTAGGGAAAGCAACGGTGGAGGTCCTTGAAGCCAATGGTTTTGAAGTCACTCTTCCCACTCAGGACTGTTGTGGCCTCCCCATGCTTGGCAATGGGGATTTCGATGGGGCGAGAAAAAAAGGAGAAAAAAATCTTTCTTCCCTCCTTCAGGTCATCCGTTCAGGGGTCGAGATCCTCTATACCTCCACGAGCTGTGGGTTTATGATCAAACACGAATACGGACATCTCCTGGAGCTCCCCGGAGCCGAAGAGTTGGCAAACCATACCTTTGAGCTCTTTGAGTTTTTAAGGAAACTTAAAGAGTCGGGAAATCTGAATACCCGCTTCAAAAGGCTCTCGATCAAGGCGGCCTATTTTACCCCCTGCCATCTCAGGGCCTTAGGGATTGGCCTTCCTGCCTTTGAAATTCTGAAGCTCATTCCTGATTTAGAATTAACAAGACTCGAGGCCGATTGTTGCGGAATGGGAGGAACCTTCGGTTTTAAAAAAGAAAAGTATGAGATTGCCCGGGAGATTGGGAATGATTTAAAAAAGGCGATTGACCGTGTCAATCCTGAAATGATCCTGACCGAGTGCGAGGGCTGCCGTCTTCAGATTCGACATCTCACCGGTTTGAAAGTGCTCCATCCGGTTCAAGTTTTAAGAGATGCTCTCTTATTGCGGCCCTAATGACTTCAACTGTTGGAACAGGAGTGAGCCTTCCAGACTCGTCTCTAAATACCCTTCACGAAACTTCCCCATAGCCCTGGGGTTGTAATTCTTCTCCATTAATAAAAATAGATGGAGATCCGGATAGACCAAGCCTTTTAAACTCTTCCTCATCCATTCTGGAGAGATGGACGGTGGCTTCAATCCCTTCCATGGCTAAGGCCTGTTTGATATTCTTGAGCAAATCTTCCTCTGAACTGCATTGGTAAGAGAGATAACAATCAATTTTCATCTTCTTTTTTCCTGAAGATTTAGGGCCTAATTAAGCGATCAATAGATTTTCGACTTCAGCAATACTTGAAAAGACAAAGTCAGGCTGAAGGTCGGAATGCTTATATCTTTTTAAAGTTGCTTCATCAGTCACTCCGGTTAAAACAATTCCCGTGGCAATCCCAGCCTCCTTCCCCATCTTGATATCGGTTTCAACGCGATCTCCGATGAGAAGACATTCCTGGGGAGCTAACCCCATCGTTTCAAGGGCGGTCTGAATCATGATGGGAGAAGGCTTTCCCACAATGACTTCCACTTTCTTCTGGGTTACGGCTTCAATGGCTGCAATCATTCCGGCACAGTCAGGAATCTCTCCCCCTTCAACAGGACAGGTCCGATCAGGATTGGTGGCTACAAAATGGGCTCCTTTCTTGATGGCCTGGTAGGCAATATTTAATTTCCGATAATCGAAGGTCCGATCAAAGGCAACCACCACATACTCAATCTCAGAAGGCTCCTCAACGATCCTAAATCCATTCCTTCTCAATTCTTCGATAAAAGGAGGCTCTCCAATGACAAAGAGTTTGGCTCCCGGGGCCTCCTTCTGGAGATAGCGACTCATGACCAGCGTTGAATTAATGACCTCCTCAGGTTTGGTCGGGATCCCGAGGCGGGTGAGCTTCGTGGCATAGTCCTCACGGGTTTGAAGAGGTTTATTGGAAAGGAAGACGACCTTTCGACCCATTTCACGAATTCGGTAAATCACCCGATCCGCGCCTGGGATAAGCCTATCGCTTAAATAAACCGTTCCATCCAAATCGAAAATAAATCCCCTGAACATCTCTCTTTATTGCTCTATCCTCTTTTAATGGAACAGGATTTAGGGGAGGACAATACACTTTTCGGGATTCAGGAAAAGGAAGAGTTCTTCGCCCTCTTTCTGTTTGATATCGTAAGGAGCCTGAATCCGAATCAATGTATGATCGACATTCACGAAGAGATAGAGAAAGTTTCCTAAGTAGGCTCTGTGCATTATTGTTCCTTTAAAGAGATTCTCCTTATCTTTTGGCGGAGAGACAAATACCTCGATCTCTTCGGGCCGAATCGAGGCATGGACTTTTTGATTCTGTGAAACCATGGCTGAATCAAAAACTCGGCAGAGAATCTTTCCAAATTCCGCCCGAAGGGACACCACCTTTCGATCCCTGTCGATCTGTGAAACCTCGCCGGGGATGAAATTGGTTGTCCCTATAAAATCAGCCACGAATCGATTGGCTGGCTTTTTATAAATCTCCTCGGGAGTTCCTACCTGAACAAGATTTCCAGCCTCCATAATGGCAATCCGATCCGAAATGACCATGGCCTCTGCCTGATCATGGGTCACATAAACAGAGGTCATATTCATTCGTTTGACCAAGCTTTTGATTTCAAATCGCATCCTCTCTCTCAGTTTTGCATCAAGATTACTTAAAGGCTCGTCTAACAGTAACACTTTGGGATTTCTCACCAATGCCCTGGCGAGAGCCACGCGCTGCTGCTGTCCCCCGCTGAGCTGTCCTGGATATCTTCTTTCGAGTCCCGCGAGACCCACCGATTCCAGCACTTCGGCCACTCTTTGCTTGATCTCCTGTCTTGGAACTTTCTGGATCTTTAACCCGTAGGCAACATTATCAAACACTCTTAAATGAGGCCATACCGCATAGTTTTGAAACACCATTCCAATTCCTCGTTGGGAGGGAGGAACGAAACCCTGAGAGAACATAGGCTTGCCATCGATGATGACATCCCCTTCGTCAGGTTTTTCAAGACCTGCAATACAGCGAAGGGTCGTCGTCTTTCCGCAACCGCTCGGACCCAGAAGGGTCACAATTTCCCCTTTTTCGATATCCAGGGAAACTCGATTGACAGCAACGATATGGCCAAATTTCTTATAGAGATTTTGAATCTGAATAAAAGCCATCTAATACCTCCCCCCTGATGACCCCCATGCGGCTCCAAGAATTCCTCCTCCGATTCGAGCCACAATCAGTAAGAGGATGAAGATAATCACAATCATCAGAAAAGCCATTGCTCCTGCAATCCCAAACTCCATCCCTCGATGCCAGTTCAGATAGATCCCGATGGGCAATGTCTCCCACCCTCCTCGGTAAAGAAAGATGGCGGTGGAGATCTCCTGAAAAGCCATGATAAAGAACATGACCAATCCGACAAAAATTCCTTTGAGCAGCAAGGGTAAAGAAATGTTGAAGAAGGTCCTCAGCTTGCCTGCTCCCGAAACCTCTGAGGCCTCTTCGAGAGACACATCGAGTTGAAGATAGGAAGCATGGGCCATTCTCAAAAAGTAGGGGAGCCGCCTCACGAAAAGAGAAAGGGGCATGATAATCCAGTGTGTGGCCAAAGGAATCCCTTCCCAGAAAGCAAGCAGATAACTCACCCCAACCGCAATTCCAGGGAAAGCAAGCATGAGGGTAATGATAAAATCAAGCGTGTCTTTCCCCGGAACCTTTGTTCTCGTAATGAGATAGGCGGCAGGGAGCCCAAAAACGACTCCAAAAATAAGGGCGATGAGACTGAACAAGAATGAATTTTTTAAAAGCAATGGGGTTTCAAGAAAAATGAGTTTAAAATTATCGAGGGTCCAGTAGGTAGGAAAGGGCTGAAGAACCCACCGTCTTGAAAAGGCAGAAAGTCCCAATACAACAGGGATGAGTAGAACTAACACGCCAATGAGGAACATATAAAAATAGGAAATTAACTTAATCCATGGATGGGGTTCAACGATTCTTCCTTCAAGAGTGGTTCCTTTGGAAAGAGCGGTATATTTCTTTCTTTCTACCCAGCTCTTCGAAGCTAAAAAGATCCCGACACAGATGAGGGAGGAAATGACGACCGATACAATGCCCATATACTTTCGATGCATATCTGTAAAATGGTAAGCGATATTGATATAGGCTGTGGAGGGAAGGATATCTTGAACTCCGAAAATGAGAGGGGTAAGCCAATCTGTAAAAGGCCAGAGAAAAACGATCACTGCTCCAGCTAAATAATTCGGGCTACAGAGAGGAAGTGTCACTGTGAGGAATCTCCTAAACCCACCTGCGCCCTCGACTTCAGCCGCTTCCTCCAGAGAAGGGTCTATATCCGTAAACCCGGCTGAAAGACTGAGGACAATGAACGGAAGCAGATGAAGGGCTTGGATAAAAACAAGACCATGGAGTCCAAAGACAAAATTGATGGGTTTGCTGATTACATTCCAATCCATCAGCAAAAGATTCACTGTCCCCATCTTTCCAAAAAGGACGATTAATGCAAAGGCCCCTGCATAGGCAGGTAAAACGATCGGGAGAAGGATGAGGGCAGTAAAAATGAGCTTCCCCTTCAGCCTGTATCTTGCAAGGATGTAAGCCAAGGGTAATCCAAAAAGAGTGGTGGTGATGAGGACCAATATCCCTAACAGGAGGGTATTCCAGAAGGTTTTTAAGTAATAAGGGTCTTTAAAGAAATCGATATAATTTTGTAATCCATATTGATTCGTCCCTGCAATTTTTAAACTCTCGATAATTAGAAAGGAGAGGGGATAGATCACAAATAAAAGGAGGACGGCCCATAAAATAATCGAAATAAATAGATTTCCTCTTGACATGAATTTCGTTCCAGGGAGTGATATTCCCCTCACCTCCTCATCCTTCTCAACAAGAAAAGAGGGAGGTGAGGGGTTAACCTATCTTATCGGGTGGATGCGACGAGCAGGGTTCGAGCTTCAGAGGCTGCCAGCCTTGCCTGTGCATAGGCTCCATCATACTCGAAGAGCTTTCGAGCCTCTTTGATTTTCGCATCGGCCTTGCTTACGTCCACGCCCTTTTTCTTCGCTGCCTCTATCTCCCCTTCGACCTCTTCGATCAGGAAGAGACTGCTTTTTAGTTCTCTCCATTTTCGATAAATCTCCATTTCATAGTAACGGTTGACTTCATCCCATCGTTTGGTCGCCAGAGCCAAATCATAATTGATAAATCCCACTTTTAAGTCCCAGAAAGAGTCCACCCCCAAAGCCTCTTTAGCATGTTTGGCCATCGTCACCCCTTCTTTTTCCCATAGGGAAAATTTGATATCGGTTCTGGCAGGGAAGTATCTTCCTTCAAGGACATATTTCTGACCTTCCATACTGAAGAGCCAATCGAGAAAAATCTTTGCGTTGGCTTCATTGGGGGCATTCTTTAGTAAACCGACCGCTTCTGGAACCAGGATGGTTTTATCCGGAAGTAAATCCCTCACTGGGTAGCCATCGGCCCTGGCACTCATCGCATTCATCTGGGGTTGAGCAATTCCAATCGGGACTTCGCCCCGACTGACCATATGGGTCGTATCTACACTCCCTGTAGAGAATCTCGCCAATTGGGCAGCCAACAATCGATTATAGGCCCATCCCTCCTTTTCTCCAAAGCTCTGGAGGTGAATCTCAATCACTTCGTGCTGAGTTCCTGAGGCATAAGGGAGGGTCTGAACAATATATTCCCGATAGATGGGATTGAGTAAATCTTTCCAGGTCTTTGGGACGGGAAGTTTCAATGCTTTTAAAACTTTTTCATTGTAGAGATTGGTGACAATCCAGGGAGCGAAGCAGGTCCACATAAATCTTTCATCTTTCACCTTCATGCCACCCCATTTGTCAGGAATCTTGTCCCAATCCTTTGGCTTGTAGGGGACAAGATACCCTTCTTTTTCCAGCACCTCAAAGGCTGGTGCACCCGCACCCAAAAAGACATCCGCATCGGGTTTTCCTTTCCAGGCTCGAACCTTATCCACACAAACCGGCCATCCTCCAGGCCTGACAAAGGTGATCTCTATCTCCTTCCCGTAAGTCCTTTTGTAATATTCTTTGAAGCCTTTCATTAAACTGTCAGAAAGCTCTTTGTAAACAGGTCCAACCCAACCTACCTTCTCTGCCGCCTGAACATGGACCAAAAATAGAACGAGAGTCATTAATACAACGGATATAAAAACTCTTCTCCAATCCATCCTCATTTCCTCCTTTTTATTGGCCCCCTTACCTATCAGGGAAGGGGGAAGTGGGTGAATCACTATTTGAAAATCACTTTCCCTTTTAAGGTTTGAGGACTTTCATAAAATTCTAAATATTTCTGATCTCCCTCTGGGGTCTCCGGGTGATCGGGTCCCCTCCACCATTTATTGGCAAGAAAATTCTTCTTGGCAAGGTCCCAAACCTCCTGAGGGGCAGGAATATTTTTGACTTCCCAGTTCAATTCCTTGGGCGTCATTTCATAGACCACATATCTCATGGGATAGGTGGACACGGCAGGGGTAATAAAATGATAGAGCTCATCCACATACTGGTAACGGGTAGAGATATGTCGATGTCCGGAGAAAATCACTTTCACCCCATATTTTTTAAGAAGAGCTCTTACCTCTTCCGCATTATCCATCCAGAACCAGCGCCAGAAATTGTGGTCTTTAGTCTTATCCGCCTCGTGCCAAGGCACGGCGCTGTGATGGGTCAACACGATGATGGTTTTCTTTTGATTCTTCTTCAAGACCGACTCCAGTCATCTCATCTGTCCAGCATCCACCCTTCCACCATAGTCATTAAGATTTGCCTCCGGCACAAAGACCTGAGGTCGAGAGGTATCTAACCCGATCAAAACAAGGTCTTTAGCGACTTCATGGGCATAGTAGGTCATTCCAGGAACCATTCCACCGGAGCGTCCAATGAAAGCAGTAGCTACAGAGTATTTGGATAGACTCATCGGTTGATCTTTCTTCTCATGGGGAACCAAACTTAAATCATGATTTCCCAGAACCACATAGTAGGGGACCTTCAGGGTATCCAGAATCCTTCTCAGCTCATCAATATTCCAGGGTTCTGCATCCTGGGTCAAATCCCCAGCCACCAGAACAAACTTTAAATCGGGGATTTTATTGATCTCAGCCACCGCACTCTCTGCTAGCATCACTGTTTTTAGACCGAGTTTAAACCCGTCTGAAACTCCTTTTTGCTGAGGGATCGAAATATGAGGATCAGAAATGGCAGCAAATTTAACTCGGTCAAAGGCAAAGCTTAAAGTAAATGTGAATAGAATAGCAAATACAAAAGCAATGGCAACCCAAATCTTCCCCTTTTTCATCTCCATAAGCCTCCTTTTCTCACTTTTAAAATTACAATATCCCAACCGACTCTCTTTCTCTTTTCTTCACATCACCTCCTTTTCCAGTTTTTCTCCGTCTAATCTAAGGTTAAATATTAACTAAAAAAGAAAGGTTGTCAACTTAAAATTCCTGAAATAGGTAATCCCTCGCTGAAAGGTGTAGATATCTATGGGTGAGAAGTTACTTAAAATATCCATCATCCTTCGTCGATCCACCATTGACAATTTTAAAAAAACACTTTAGATTTTTGATAAGATCATCTCCGAGCCCTTTTCCTAAGTTCCGAAAAGTGAGGAATATGGAAATGGGCCGTTAGGGCGTGGCTGGAAACGGCCATACCTCCCGTGTTTGGAAAGGAGATTCAAAAGAGGTTTGTTAAAAGCCGATACCCAAACACGGATATCGGCTTTTTCATTCCCGCGAATGACAGAAAGGAAAATATTGAGGTGAAAGGATTCTTTCAGGTTCAGACTCCTCAACAACTCCTCCTGAAGATCGAGCGATTTAAACCCCTCTCCGATGAAAGGGTTTCGATAGAGGAATCCCTTCATCGAGTGCTTTCTGAGGAGGTCATTTCTTCTGTTCCTCTTCCCGAATTTCCTCGCTCCACAGTGGATGGCTTTGCATTAAAAGCGAAAGATACCTATGGGGCCTCAGAAAAGAACCCTGTCCTCTTAAAAGTGATTGGTGAAATTCCCATGGGCATGGTTTCAGAGATAGAAGTAAAAGAGGGAGAGGCGGTCAAGGTGGCAACCGGAGGGATGGTTCCAAAAGGAGCCGATGCGGTGCAGATGATAGAATATACGGACCAGATCGATCCTCAAACCCTTTCCGTGACCAAACCTTTATCTCCGATGGAGAATATCATCCAGATAGGTGAAGATGTAAAGGCGGGAGAGGTTCTCCTTCAAAAGGGTCATTTCATTAAACCTCAGGATATAGGACTCATGGCAGGGATCGGGAAAAAGAATGTAAGGGTTTATCTCCAACCAAGGGTTGGAGTGATCTCTTCAGGAGATGAGATTGTTCCTATAGAAAAGGATCCTTCTCCAGGGGAAATAAGAGATATCAATCGTTATACGATCTCCTCTCTGGTTAAGGAAAATGGAGGGATCCCTGTCTTTCTTGGAATTGCCAAAGATCGAATGGAGGATCTTCTTGACAAAATTGAGAAAGGAGTAAAAGAGACTGATTTTGTGGTCATAACAGGAGGAAGTTCCGTTGGAACGATGGACTTAACCAGGGAAGTTCTTCGATCCCTTCCCAACACAGAGATCCTTGGGCACGGCCTTTCCATTCGACCTGGGAAACCCACCCTCCTTGCCGAGATTGATGGAAAACCCTTTTTGGGACTGCCGGGTCACCCTGTCTCTGCCATCGTGATCTTTCATTTCTTCGGGAAACCCATTTTAAGACTTCTTTCCGGGATCCCAAAGGACCGTGCATGGCGTCCGTTGAAAATAAAGGCGAGGGCTTCAAGACCTATTCCTTCTATTTCAGGTAGAGAAGACTACGTAAGGGTTAAATTAGAAGAGAAAGATGGAATTTACTGGGCTCAACCTGTGTTTGGGAAATCCGGAGTCATCTCTCATCTGGTCGATGCCGATGGGCTTTTAAAAATTGGAATCGATGTGGAAGGGATCGAAGAAGGGGAAGAGGCAGAGGTCTTTCTTATATGAAGCGAACGATATATTTAAAAAAGAAATCGCTTGAAGAGGCCAGGGCCATCTCCTCAACTCTCGCCACTCTCATTCGATTAGGAATAGAAACGGTTCCGGTACCCCAGAGCATCGGCCGGGTAACCGCTGAACCTATCTTTGCAAAAATCTCCTCCCCCCCTTATCCTTGTGCCGCCATGGATGGGATTGCTGTTCCATCGGAGATCACGTATGGAGCCACAGAGGAATCTCCCAAAATCTTGACCCTCGGGAAAGAGGCCTTTTTTATAAATACAGGAAACCCTCTCCCTTCTGGAACGGATGCAGTGATCATGATTGAAGAGGTCTACCAGATAGATTCCCACCGGGTGGAGATCAGGGAGAGCGCTTATCCCTGGCAACACGTAAGACCCATTGGAGAGGATTTCCTTGTCTCAGAAATGATTCTTCCGGCGAATCATCGAATCTCTCCTTATGATATCGGGATTCTCCTGGCGAGTGGTCATTTAGAAGTCAAGGTGAAGAAGAAGCCAAAGGTTCTTATCCTTCCAACAGGATCAGAATTAATGGACCCTTATGACTCTAACCCGACCCCATTTAAAATTATTGAAATAAACTCTTATATCCTTAGTGGAAGAATTGCTCAGGATGGAGGGGAACCCATCCGTCATCCTCTGGTGGAAGATCATTTTGATCAAATCAAAAGGGCTCTTCTTTCCATCTCAGAAGAAGTCGATCTGATTCTTCTCCTTTCCGGCTCCTCAGCAGGTTCGGAAGACTTCACCCGTTCCATCATTGAGGAATCAGGGGAGGTCTTGGTCCACGGGATCTCGATGATGCCCGGTAAACCTACCCTTTTGGGAAAATTTAGAGAACGACCCATCATCGGGATTCCAGGTTATCCGGTCTCTGCTGTCTTGGCTTACGAGGAATTGGTCAGCCCCATCCTTCATCAGTCTTTGGGTCTTATCAAGCCATCCCGACCGAAGCTCAAGGCTAAGAGCATGAAAAAGATCCCTTCCAAATTGGGAGTGGAGGAGTTTTTAAGAGTAAAGATGGGTAAGGTGGGAGAAAAGGTTTATCTGAATCCTCTTCCTCGAGGGGCAGGAGTGCTCACCTCCTTTACTCAAGCAGACGGGGTGGTTCGAATCCCTCCCTTCTCCGAAGGCCTGGATGAGGGCCAGGAAATCGAAGTAGAATTGCTCAAACCTCCTGAAGAAGTGCTCGATACAGTGGTAATGGTGGGGAGCCATGACCTCAGCCTCGACCTCTTGGCCAATCTTTTGAGGAGGCGTTATCCTCCTGTCTTTTTCTCCTCTCATCCTGTTGGGAGTTTAGGAGGAATCCTTGCCCTCCGAGAAGGGAGTTGCCATATTGCAGGGATCCACCTGCTTGATCCCGACTCAGGGGAGTATAATCTCCCCTATATCCAAAAATATCTGAAAGGGAGAGAGTTCAGGATGATTCACCTTGTCTTCAGAGAACAGGGATTAATCATTCGACCGGGAAATCCAAAAGGGATCAAAGGACTGAAGGACTTGACTCGAAAAGAGATCCTCTTCATCAATCGTCAGAAAGGCTCGGGGACAAGAATCCTTTTTGATCACGTCCTTAAAAGTCTCTCCATCGATCCAAAAGAGATTCAGGGTTACGAAAGGGAGGAATTTACCCATATGGGAGTGGCCTCCATGGTTGCCAGTGGCATTGCAGATGCGGGATTGGGAATCCTCTCAGCCGCAAGAGCTCTGGGACTCGATTTCATCCCGGTGGCCAAAGAACGTTATGATCTCCTCATCCCTTCCGCCTTCTTTGAAGAGAGAAGGATTCAGACTCTCATTGAAACGATTCGATCGGAAGAATTTAAAAATCAGGTTCTCCAGATGGGTGGATATGATATCTCGAGAACAGGGGAAGAATTGGAGATTCCGAGTTAGAGGTTCGGAGAATAGAGATGCTATACGATCCTTATCAACGAAGAATCAACTATCTTAGAATTTCGGTCACTGACCGATGCAATCTCCGATGTCGTTATTGTATGCCTGAAGAAGGAGTTCCCCTGATCCCGCATGATAAGATCCTGACCTATGAGGAGATTCTTCGGCTGGTCCATCTCTTTGTGTCCGAGGGAATCTCTAAGGTCAGGCTTACCGGAGGAGAACCTTTGGTCCGAAAAGGGATTGTTGAGTTTGTAGCCCATCTCTCAAAAATCGAAGGGATAAAAGACTTAAGCCTCACGACCAACGGAATTCTCTTAAAAGATTTTGCGAAGGCCCTGAAAGAGGCAGGATTAAAAAGGGTCAATATCAGTTTAGATACCCTCCGAAAGGAGAGGTTTTACCACATTACAAGAAGAAACGGTTTTGAGCAGGTATGGAAAGGGATCGAGGAGGCTTTAAACGCTCAGCTCTCCCCCATCAAGATTAATATGGTCGCTATTCGAGGAATGAATGACGATGAGATCGAATCCTTTGCCCAACTGACCTTTCATCTTCCCCTGACCATCAGATATATCGAGTATATGCCTTCTGGAAATGGAGAGGAATGGAAAGAAGGGAGAATCTTAACCATCAAAGAGATTAAAGCTCGTCTGGAAAGAAAGGCTCCTCTTATTCCAGTTCCATCTGATCCGCTGGACGGACCGGCACAGAGATTTCATTTCGAAGGGGCCTTGGGAGAAATAGGTCTTATTGGACCTGTGAGTGACCACTTCTGTGGAAACTGTAATCGTCTTCGATTAACTCCTGATGGAAAGATCCGTACCTGTCTCTTTTCTGACGAAGAGATCGATGTCCGGCAATACCTCAGAAATGGAGCAGGGGATGAAGAAATAAGGGAAAGATTACTTGAAGCCTTAAAGTCAAAACCGGAGAAACACCAGATTAACACCCATCCGTTTAAAAAATGTCAGAGAAATATGTCGGCGATAGGGGGATGATCAGAGCGGGAGGGATAAGGGATTAAAAAAGATGGATTAAAAACAAGAGGAATTTTCATTCGATTGGGGGTCCAATGTTAAAATTAACTCATATCGATAAACAGGGTCGGGCAAAGATGGTGGATGTGAGTCATAAAAGGGAAACTTTGAGGGAAGCCATTGTTAGAGGATCGGTCTTTATGAATAAAAATACCTTTAAAAGAATTATATCAGGGAAAATTGAAAAGGGAGAGGTCTTTTCAGTAGCCAGGGTAGCAGGTATTATGGCTGCCAAAAGAACCTCTGAGATCATTCCCATGTGCCATCCTTTGAATCTTTCCCATATCGAAATCAATTTTTTCCCCTTTGAAAAAGAGAGTCGAATCGATATCGAGGCCAGGGCTAAGATTAAAGCCCGAACCGGTGTAGAGATGGAGGCCTTTGTGGCGGTGGCGGCGGCAGGCCTCACCATTTATGATATGTGTAAAGCCATTGATCGGGGAATGGTAGTTTCTAATATCCATCTGGTGAAAAAGACCGGAGGAAAGAGTGGCACCTATATCGCAAAGACGACGGAGATGAGTTCATAGGAGATAAAAATGATTCAACGAGGCAAAGTCCTGGCAGTCAATATCAGCCAAGAAAAAGGAACCAAGAAAACGAATATCCATCGATGTATTTTACTGAAAGATTTTGGGCTAAAGGGGGATGCCCATGGAGGTCCATGGCATCGTCAGGTAAGCCTCCTTGCTAATGAATCGATTGAGAAGATGAGGGCGATGGGATTAAATGTAGGTTATGGCGATTTTGCAGAAAATATTACTACCCAAGGAATTGATCTTGTTCATCTTCCTATCGGAACAGAAATTCGGATAGGAGAGGAGGTAGTCCTCAGGGTCACCCAGATTGGGAAAGAATGCCATGAGCGTTGTGCGATCTACTATCAGGCCGGCGATTGTGTAATGCCTAAAGAAGGAATTTTTGCAGAGGTCCTCTCCGATGGAGAAATAAAGGTCGGAGATGAAATTAGGATTGAAACAGAACCATAAATGCCCATTCACGCTTTGGAGGAACACTTATGGAAAAAGATGTGGTAGCCGTATTAGGAGGGGGAAATGGAGGACATGCAGTCGCTGCTAACCTGGCCTTATCAGGATATAAGGTCAATTTTTTTGAACTCCCTCAATTCGCCGATACCTTTGAAAAGGTTCTTAGAACCCGGGAGATTCGTATTGAAGGGGTTTCGATCGATGGAACAGCCAAATTAAATTTAGCCACCCATGATATCGAACAGGCCATCCAAGATGCGGAAGTGATATTTGTGATCACCCCTGCCTTCGGCCATAAAGCAATGGCTGAGGTCTGTGCCCCTTTTGCCCAAGATGGTCAAATCTTTGTCCTGATGCCGGGATCAGGAGGAAGCTTAGAATTTGCAAAAATCTTTAAACAGAAAAAAGTAAAAAAAGAGGTGATCTTTGCTGAAAGTTGCACCCTTCCCTATGGAACCCGGCTGAAAGCTCCTGGACATGTGATGGTTTTTATTCATGCCCTCATCCTTCCTACCGGAGTTTTTCCAGCCAGGAAAACAGAGGAGGTTATCTCAAAACTCAAATCGTACTATCCTATCATCATCCCCACAAAGGATGTTTTAGAAGCCGCTATCAATAATCCTAATCCTGTTGTTCATCCCGTCGCGACCCTCCTCAGCGCCACCCGAATTGAACATTCCAAGGGTGAGTTCTATCTTTATGCGGAGGGAATGACACCCTCCGTGGCTCGAGCATTTGAATCCCTCAATCAAGAGAGGCTCTCTATCTGTAAAGCCATGGGATATAAACTTTATCACTGGGATAATCTGGACTTTAGAAACTATCACTTAGGAGATACCGAGGAAGAATGCCGATATCGAATTCTTAACACAAGTATGGATGCGGCATTTGGAAAAGATGGGATTTATGCAGGGATGAAGATGAAGGGACCGGAACACTTAAAAGACCGCTATATTACAGAGGATGTCCCCTATGGAATGGTTCTAATCTCGACCTTGGGGGATCTTCTTGGAATTCCCACCCCAACCCACGATGCCGTAATCCAACTTACCTCTGTAATTAATCGTACAGATTATTGGAAGACCGGCCGAGGAGTTAAAGAACTGGGACTCTCCAAAATGAATAAGCAAAGATTAAAGAGATTTCTTTTCGAAGGGAAATAATCCCTTTTAAGCTAAAAAGTTGTATTTTCTTAAAGAAATTTAAGGACTTAAGTCCACTGAAAATTACTAATAAAATCAATTAATTCAGATTTATTCCCTATCTCCCCCAAGAAGTTAAAATTTCCCTTGACAAATAGAACCTATTATTTTAGTATGGCATTCGAAATTGTGACTATTATCACATGCTTTTTTAACTAAAATCACTCAAAATAAATAGAAAGGGGGGATAGAAACCGCTAAATTTAAAATTCTAAGTTTAAAAATTAAAAAATTTAAAAAATAGAAAGGGGGAATTTTTCACATGCCATTTACCATTACAAAAAAATATATAGAAGCAGATCCAAGGAAACTTCCAGACTGGCAAATAGCCGATATTGCTGAAGAAACGATGCCTACGGTGGATGAATGGCGAGATCGTTTAGGCCTTCAAAAGGATGAGATTATCCCTTATGGGAGAATATGCAAACTGGATTTCATGAAAATTATTGAGCGATTAAAAAATAAGCCTGATGGGAAATATATTGAAGTGACGGCCATTACGCCCACTCCGCTTGGGGAAGGAAAGACAACCACCACGATGGGTCTGATCGAGGGACTTGGTAAAAGAGGGAAAAATGTTGGCGGGTGTATCCGTCAGCCTTCAGGTGGTCCGACTATGAATATCAAAGGAACGGCCGCTGGAGGAGGAAAAGCTCTTCTGATTCCCATGACAGAGTTCTCCCTCGGTCTAACGGGTGACATTGATGCGATCACTAATGCCCATAACCTGGCCATGGTTGCTCTCACTGCAAGAATGCAACACGAAAGAAACTACGATGATGCAGAACTGGCAAAAAGAAACCTCAGGCGTTTAGATATCGATCCAACCAATGTTGAAATGGGTTGGGTCATAGATTTCTGCGCCCAGGCTTTGCGCAATATCATCATCGGGATCGGTGGAAGGATGGATGGTTATATGATGCAATCTAAGTTTGCGATCACAGTGAGTTCCGAACTTATGGCCATCCTTTCCATTGTGAGAGATCTGAAAGACCTTCGCGAAAGATTGGGGAAAATAGTAGTTGCCTTTGATAAGAAAGGAAATCCGGTCACTACCTCTGATCTTGAAGTGGCAGGGGCGATGTGTGCCTTTATGCGCAATACGATTAACCCCACCTTGATGTCTACGGTTGAATATCAGCCTTGTATGGTTCATGCGGGTCCGTTTGCCAATATTGCTGTAGGACAATCTTCTATTATAGCTGACCGCATTGGTTTAAAGATGTTTGATTATCATGTCACTGAAAGTGGCTTTGGCGCCGATATTGGTTTTGAGAAATTCTGGAATGTAAAATGTAGGTTCAGTGGCCTTAAACCCAATGTCTCTATTCTTACCACTACCATAAGAGCTCTAAAAATGCATGGAGGTGGGCCTAAAGTGGTTGCGGGTCTCCCTCTCGATGAGTCTTATACCAAGGAAAATCTTGGACTTCTTGAAAAGGGAATTGCCAATATGGTCCACCACATTGGGATTATCAAAAAGTCAGGAATCAGCCCTGTGGTCTGCATCAATACCTTCCATACCGATACCAAAGATGAGATTGCAATGGTTCGAAGGTATGCAGAACAGGCAGGAGCGAGATGTGCCATTTCAGAACACTGGCTCAAAGGTGGAGAGGGGGCCCTTGAACTCACCGATGTGGTTCTGGATGCCTGTAATGATAAAGTCGATTTCAAGTTTCTTTATCCTCTTGAGATGCCATTAAGGAAAAGAGTAGAAATTATTGCCAAAGAGGTCTATGGGGCTGATGGGGTTTCCTGGACTCCGGAGGCAGAGGCAAAGGCGAAACGTTTAGAAAGTGATCCGAATTTTCAAGACTTTGCCACGATGATGGTAAAGACCCATTTGAGCCTAAGCCATGATCCAGCACTCAAAGGAGTTCCCAAGGGCTGGATCCTTCCGGTCCGGGATGTATTGATATTTGCCGGGGCTAAATTCCTTTGTCCTTGCACAGGAACAATCAGCCTGATGCCTGGAACAAGCTCAGACCCTGCTTTCAGAAGAATTGATATAGATGTGAATACTGGCAAGGTCACGGGTCTGTTCTAAATGATCAATGATTATCTCTCCCCCATCCCATCTCGATCGAAGTTGAGATGGGATGGGGAGAAAATAAACATCTTTATTCCTTTGTCAGGTCAAAAGACGATGGACCTCCTCTATGAAAGAGGAAAACCTCCAGATTTAAAATTGATCCCTCCTCTTGAGGAAAAAACATTAAATCCACATCAAAAAGAAATGACCTAACCCAATTGATAAAATAAACGGTCTCCAAAGGGAGATGGAATGTTAAAGGAGGGGAGAGAAGATGACAGCAAAATTGATCAATGGCAATGAGATTGCCAAACAGATTCGAGAAGAGTTGAGGCAAGAGGTAGCTCATTTAAAAGAGAAATATAACGTGGTTCCTGGACTGGTTACGATTCTCGTTGGAGAGAATCCTGCCTCCGTGAGTTATGTGACGGCCAAACAAAAGACTTCAAAGGAGTTAGGCTTCTATTCCATTCAGGACAACCAGCCCGAGAGTATCACAGAGGAACAGCTCCTTCAGCTTATTGATAAGTATAATAAAGATCCCAAGATTCATGGCATTCTGGTTCAACTTCCTCTACCGAAACACATCAATGAAACCCAAATTCTTTATGCGATTGACCCCAAGAAAGATGTGGATGGTTTTCATCCTGTCAATGTCGGAAAATTGATGATCGGTGAGGCGGATTATCTCCCCTGCACTCCTGCCGGAATTCAGCAGCTTCTTATTCGGTCTGGAGTCCAGATCGAGGGAGCAGAAGTCGTCGTGGTGGGAAGATCGAACATTGTCGGAAAACCCATTGCCAATATCCTTCTTCAAAAACAGAAAGGAGCCAATGCCACGGTCACCATTTGTCACACGGGTACAAGGGATATGGCCTTCCATACTCGAAGAGCAGATATCCTGATTGTCGCCGCTGGGAAACCCAAGGCGATTACAGCCGATATGGTAAAGGAGGGGGCGGTCGTCATTGATGTGGGGGTTAATCGAATTGGCGTAACTCCTGATGGAAAAGCCAAACTCTGTGGGGATGTGGATTTCGATGCGGTCAAAGAAAAGGCCTCTATGATCACCCCTGTCCCTGGGGGAGTAGGGCCTATGACGATCACGATGCTGATGATGAATACGGTAAAAGCTGCCAAACTCCATGCCGGGATAAAATAAACCGAAGGAACTTCCATTCATGGGTTTGATTCGGGTGAGGATCGATGGTCAAGAAATTGAATGCCTCGAGGGTGAATATTTACTCTGGATCGCCCTCGATCATGGGATTTATATTCCCAATCTCTGTGCTATCCGGGAAAAAAAGGAACCCTACGGGGGATGTCGACTCTGTTTTGTTGAGATCGAAGGCCAGGAAGCCCCGTCGACGGCCTGCACATTGAGGGTAAAGGACGGCATGAGGATCCAGACGAAAGGTCCAAAGGCCTTAAGACTTGCCAGAACAGCCTTCGAATTAATCCTCACCAATCATCCTGTAGATTGTGGTCACTGTCTAAAAACGGGTTTGTGTGAACTTCAAAAAATTGCCAAACATCTTAGCATAAAGCTGAGCACCCAGCGATTGAAGAAATTTTTAAGCGGGCTTCCGATCGATGAAACGAGCCCCTTATTTGTCTATGACCCCAATAAATGTGTTCTTTGTGGAAGGTGTGTCTGGTACTGCCATGAAAAAATAGGAATAGGAGAGATTGGATTTGCCTATCGAGGTTTTCAGAGATGGGTCACGACTTTTGACAATGCCCCTGTCGGACAATCCGAATGCAGGGATAGGAAAGAACTGGTGGAAATCTGCCCGGTAGGGGCTTTTGGGGCAAAAGATAGGCGAATGGGGAAACAGAAAATCCATCAAATAGGAGGATCAACATGATTATCATCGGTGAAAATATCCATGTCATAGCCAAAGATGTATCCCAAGCCATTCGGGAGAGAAATGAAAAAGTGATCCAGGCCCTGGCCAGAGAACAAACCCAGGCAGGAGCCCACTATATTGACCTTAATGTGGGACCGATGAAAAAAGATACGGAAGAAACCATGAAATGGCTGGTCAACTGTGTTCAAGAAGTGACCGATCTTCCCCTCTCCATCGATACAATGAACCCGGTGGCCATGGAAGCGGGATTGAAATACTGTAAAAAAAGACCTTTACTCAATTCGGCTTCAGGGAAAACAGACTCCAAGCAACAGATGCTCCCCCTGGCCAAAAAATATAATTGTGATGTGGTCATTTCGGTGATGACTGATAAAGGAATGCCTCCGGAAGTAGAATCGAAGATCGAGAGTATTATGGATACAGTGGCCTATGCCAATGAATTAGGGATTCCGAACGAAGATATCTGGGTGGATCCTATCATTCTCCCTGTGAGCACCGCAGGGGAGGGACAGAAGATTGCTGTCGGGAATCTTGAATTCATCAAGATTCTTCCGGATGTCCTGCCCGGGGTGAAATCCACTGTGGGACTCTCCAATGTCTCCAATGGGGTCCCTTCCCATCTGAGGCCGATTCTGAACCGCACCTATCTGGTCATGCTTGAAAGAAATGGACTCTATTCAGCCATTGCTGATCCCCTGGATGAAGAATTGATGGCCTTCATGAGAGGGGAACATCAAGAAATTAAGGACCTGATATATAAAGTCATGGATGGAGAGGAAGTGGACCTCTCCTCTTTATCTCAGAAAGAGGTGGCTTATGTAAAGACGGCTCGGGTTTTGATGGCTCAAACTCTGTATTCAGATGCCTGGTTGGAAATTTAAAAGAATCTATGTCATAATTATTTTGTAAAAATTATTTTATTATAAAAATTATTCTCTTTTAGGAGGAATTTTATGGAATATAAAGTCCCAATCGAAGCGTATAAAGGTGTCGTTAGAGAGGTAACCATCGGGAAAGGAGATAAAGTGTTAAAGATTGGAGGAGAAAATCTCCTCCCCCTTCATTTCTTCGATGAAGGATCGATGCCTAATCCTCCCAAATTTGCCCTCGAGGTCCTCGATATGGAACCTCCGGAAAAGATTCCTCACCTTCTTGAACCGTTCGGGGAGGCCACCTCTGATCCTATCCAGTGGGCTAAAAAGTGTGAGACCTTTGGGGTTGATGCCATCTGTCTGACCCTTATCAGCACGGATCCTGCTGAAAAAGACAGTCCCGCCGATCAGGCCGCCCTGTTGGTCAAACGAATGGTCTCTGAAATCAAAAAACCCTTGATTGTCTATGGGTCGGGAGATGAGAAGAAGGATGCAGAAGTCCTGCCCAAGGTGGCCCAGATCTGTTCCGGTGAAAATCTCCTAATCGGTCCTGTCCAAAAAGAGAATTTTGAGGTGGTTGGAAAGGCCATCCTTGAAAACGGTCATGTAGCCATTGCCCAGAGCCCCCTGGATATCAACCTTCTTAAAGAATTGAACGTAAAACTCTGTAAGTTTCTTCCACCCGAAAGGGTGGTCATTGACCCGCTTTCCTCCGCCTTAGGTTATGGGATTGAATACAGCTTTTCACTCATGGAAAGAGTAAAGCAGATTGGCGTGATCACCAAAGATAGTATGACGATGATGCCCATTATTGCCAACCTTGGTGACGAATGCTGGAAAACGAAACAGGCCAAAGAGAATAAAACTCAGGGATTGCTCTGGGAAGGAATAACAGCCCTCTCTCTCTATCTCGCAGGGGCGAATCTCCTTATTCTCAGACATCCTGAAACACTCAAACTGGTTAAAGAAACTATAGGAGGAAATGGAAGATGGCCGAGTTAAAAGAGATTAATAAGAAATTAGAGGAGATCTACCATAAAATTAAAGCCGAGATTCAATGGGAACCTATCGGGCATACCCCCATGCCTGAGATTGCGGATCTCAGAAACTGGGATATGAAGCTTCTTCAGACTTACAAACCCTGGTATGCTCCGTTTTGCGATCTATGTTGTTTTTGCACTTATGGAAAGTGTGACCTAACAGAAGATCGCAGGGGAGCCTGTGGAATTGATATTGCGACCCAACAGGCAAGGTTTGTTCTTTTAGCTTGTCTTATGGGGGCTTCAGCCCATGCTTCCCATGCAGGACATATCCTTGAAGTTCTTATTGAAAAGCATGGTCCAGATAAAAAGATTAATCTGGGAACCTCTATTGAGCTTGAAGCACCAAATATTAGGACTGTTCTTGGATTAAAACCTGAGACCTTAGGAGATCTTAAGATTGCAATCGAATATGTTTACAAAGAGATTACTCACCTCCTTGATTCAACAGCGATGGGACAAGAAGGAAGTCCCCTGGATTACGAATCCAAATCCCTCCATGCAGGTATGCTTGACCATGTTGGAATGGAGGTTGCAGATATTGCTCAGATCGTAGGATTCAATTACCCTACTTCGGTTGCCGATACCCCTCTGGTAGACCTTGGATGGAATTCAGTGGATAAGACAAAACCGATCATCTGTTTTATTGGACATAATCCTGCCACCTCAACTGTTGTGGTGGATTATCTCCAGGAAAATAATCTTTATGATAAAGTGGAACTGTGTGGAATCTGCTGTACTGCCTTAGAAACGACTCGCTATTATCCAAGGGCAAAAGTCATCGGTCCTTTCTCTCGACAGCTTTTCTACATTCGGAGCGGGATTGCTGATGTCCTTATGACCGATGAGCAGTGTATTCGCACCGATATGCCTCAGGAAGCCACCAAGGCGGGCTCAGCTCTGATTGCGGCACTCGATAAGGCCATGTATGGTCTTGAGGACGCTACCGACATGCCAGCCGATGAAATTGTGAAAAAGATGGTTGAGGAAAAGAAGCATTTTGCCATCCTCGATCCAAAAAAAGCGGCTGAGGTGGCTGTCAAAGTGGCTATGGCCATTGCTCCTCAAAGGAGAAAAGAGTGGCTCTCAGAACAAGAAGCACAGGAACTTTCTAAAAAATGTAGCCTTTGTGGAATGTGCGAAACTGCTTGCCCCAATCTCTTCGATATTGGAAAAGGGGTCAGTGAAGTCGCCAAGGGAAATTACGAGGTCATTCAGGAGCTATTTAATTACTGTGTGGGTTGTGGAAAATGTGAAGAAGAGTGTCCAAGAAATATCCCCATCCTAAAGATTATGCAGGTTGGGGCAAGCAAGGAGACATATAAGGTAAGGGCAGGACGTGGCCCGATCATGGATACTGAAATCAGAACGGTCGGGGCCCCTATTACTTTAGGAACCATCCCCGGGGTAGTTGCCTTGGTGGGTTGCTCCAATTTCCCGGATATTAGAGACCTTGCAGAGATTGTGGATGAATTTGCTCGTAGAAAATATATTGTCGTCGTTTCAGGCTGTACCTCTATGGCGGTGGGAATGTGGAAGGACGGAGATGGAAAAACGATCTATGAAAAATACCCACCTACCTTTGACGCAGGAGGAGTGGTGAATGTGGGTTCCTGTGTGGCCAATAGCCATATTTCGGGGGCAGCCATAAAGATTGCAAATATCTTTGCAGCCCTTCCTTTAAGAGCCAATTATGAAGTCATGGCCGACTATGTCTTAAATCGGGTCGGAGCAGTAGGAATCGCCTGGGGAGCTTACTCCCAGAAAGCCGCCTCTATTGCAACAGGATTTAATCGGTTAGGGGTACCTGTTATTCTTGGTCCTCATTCTTCAAAATATCGAAGACTCTACCTCTCCAGAAAGGAAGAGGATGAATGGAAGGTGATGGATGCAAGGAAGAAACAGATTGTTGAAACCGGAGAGCCTTCACCGGAACATCTCGCCTATGTCTGCGAGACGAAAGAGAAAGCCATGGTGATGATTCCTAAACTCTGTATCCGAAAGAACGATACTCCTCAGGGGAGAGCGATTAAACTCAATCATTATATCTCCCTTTACAAAAAATATATGGGAGGGGGGCTCCCCGAAGATCTTCATCTCTATGTCCGAAGAGATGCGGATATTCCATTGGTTTACAAGAAAGAGGTCAAGGCCTATTTAACCCAGATCGGCTGGAAGCCAAAGGAACCAGTGGGACTTCCTACTCTGATTGGAACCTATCCAACTAAAGTTCCTGTGGATTCCGTCATTCATTAAAAAGGAGGGTAAAGATGAGTCAATTAGCTCCAATGTTACCGATGCATCGAGTCAATGTCCTGACAGGGACAAGAACGGCAAGGATGGTGGAGGACCCTGCGGAATTGGCTAAACAAATCTTGAAAGCCCAGAGACCCCTTCTTGTTCTCGGCCCACGTTTGATGAAAATCAATCTTGGCGGAAGGCTGCTTCTCGAATATGCCTTAGACATTGCCAAGGCTAAAAATATCCCAACCTGTGCGACGGCGACCGTGAAATCGAAAATGGTAGAATTGGGAATGACTCCGGATAGTGTCTATGATATCGTGGAGATCATCCATGCCTTGAAGGATCCAGAGTGGAAGGGGGTGAGGAAAGAAGGAAATCACGATCTGGTTCTCTTTTTTGGATTCAGAACGGACCTTGGAAATCAGGGACTTTCCGTGCTTAAACATTTTGCACCTCATCTGAAGACGATGACCCTGTGCAAGTACTATTATCCTCACGCCGATTTTTCTCTTCCCAACATCAGGAAGGATGAACAGTGGAAGGCCTTCCTGGAGGGATTAATCGAAAATTTGAAAAAAGAATAATCAATCCTACGAAAGGAGAGTAAAAGATGGAGTTTCATGTAGACATTGGACCCCAATATGAAGGTGAAGTGATTCGGAAAGAAAACCTCTATATTGAATTTGGAGGACCCAAAGTCGCCCATAAATTTGAATTGGCGACTGTCAAGAGTCCGGAGGAGATCGAAAACGAAAAAGTGGAAATTATTGGCCCGGATATCAATGAACTGACCCCTTACGATCCAGAGACGGATAAGGGGGGATCCTATCCTATCGCGATCATGATCGATGTGGCCGGGGCTGAGTTGGACAAGGACGCCGAACCTATCATCGAAAGAAAGATTCACATGTATCTGAACTTCATCCAGGGATGGTATCACATGAACCAGAGGCAGGACATGTGGGTGAGAATGAGTACAGATGCATACAAGAAAGGATTCACCTCTCTAAAAGAGTTGGGAGAAATCTTTAACTTCCTTTTTACCTCTGAGATGCCGATCATTGAAAAGATTCAAACCACCATCGTTACCGACCCAAAGAAGGTGGAAGAGCTCCTACCCGAAGCCTTACAACGATATGCGGCCCGTGACGAACGAGCTCGCCAACTCAAAGACGAGGATGTCGATACCTTCTATGGATGTGTCCTCTGTCAGAGTTTTGCACCCACCCATTGTTCTATTATTGCTCCCAACCGGATTGCCAACTGCGGAGCGATTAACTGGTTCGACGGGCGAGCCGCTGCAAAGATTGATCCTGAAGGACCCATCTTTGCTATTCCTAAAGGGGAGTTAATCGACCCGGCGAGAGGAGAATACGAAGGAGTCAATAAAGTCGTCGCCGAGAAATCTCTGGGAACCTATGATCGAGTCTATCTTTACAGTGCCTTTGAACATCCTCACACCTCCTGCGGTTGTTTTCAGGCCATAGTGTTTTATATTCCAGAGGTCGATGCCTTTGGCATTGTTCATCGAGAATTTAAAGGAGAGACCGTGATCGGGATCACCTTCTCGAGAATGGCAGGGGAAACCTCTGGAGGTAAACAGGTGGAAGGGAGACTGGGAACAGGACTGGAACAACTGCGATCTCCCAAATTTATTCAGGCCGATGGAGGACTGGCTCGAATCGTCTGGATGCCTAAGGAAATTAAAGAAAGATTCAGGGATGTCTTAGAAGCCAAGGGGCTTTATGATAAGATTGCAACGGAAGAAGATGCGAAAAACCCGGATGAACTCACCGCGTTCTTGGAAAAGGTTGGACATCCTTGGCTAAAAGGAGAAGTGGAACTTCCAGTCTAAACCAAGAGATCTGTTATCTGTGGTGAGTGATCAGGCTGGAACCATTCATCCTTAACCACTGATTGATATTTCATTTTATTTAAAGGGGGGTGCGATATGCCGATATCAGGTTCAGAAATTGTAAAGATGCTTCCGGGAAGAAAACCCTGCAAAGATTGTGGCTTTCCAACCTGTTTCGCCTTTGCAATGAAGCTTGCCACCGGTGGGGCTTCGCTGGATAAATGTCCCTATCTTTCGCCGGAGGTAAAGGCTAAACTGGAAGACCTCCTTGCCCCTGCCATCAAGCTGGTCACCATTGGGACAGGGGACAATAAAGTTCAGGTTGGAAATGAAGAGGTGATCTATCGACATGAGAAAACTTATATCCATCCACCTGGAATAGGCCTTCTTATTTCAGACAAGGAAGGGGAAGCCAAGGCGGATGAAAAGATAAAGAAGGTCAAAGAGCTGCAGTTTCCCTGGGTGGGCCTTACCCTTAAGGCCGAGCTGCTTGCCCTTCAGTTTGAATCCAGCAACAAAGAGAAATACCTTGCCTTGGTCAAAAAGGCAGCCCAGAGCGGACTGGGGCTCATCTTGATCTCCAAGGATCTCGATGTCCTGTTTTCGGCCAGAGATCTCTGCGCCGGCCAAAGACCCCTTCTCTATCCGATCACCAAAGAGAATATTGACCAGGCGATTCCAAAAATCAAAGAGAAACCGACTCCCCTCGGAGTCTATGGAGCAGGGATTGAGGAACTCATCCCTTTGACCAAGAAATTGAAAGAGGCAGGGGTCGACGAACTTCTTCTGGATCCGGGCTCAAAAAATATATTAGATGCGATCAGGGATCAAACCTTTATTCGAAGGGCAGCCCTAAAGCAGGGATTCAGACCTTTGGGCTATCCAACGATAGCCTTTCCCTGCTTCATGGTGAAAGATGGGCTCAAGGAGATCCTTACCGCTTCCGTCTTGATCAATAAATTTGCATCGGTCATCATTCTTTCTGACTTTGACCAATCTACCCTCCTTCCTCTCCTGGTTCAGCGTCTCAATATCTATACGGATCCACGTTTCCCGATGGCCGTGGAAGAGAAATACTATGAGATCGGAACCCCTGATGAGAATTCGCCGGTTCTGATTACATCAAACTGGGCCCTCACCTACTTTATCGTCTCCTCGGCCATTGAGGCGACCAAGATTCCTTCCTATCTCTGTGTAAAAGATACGGAAGGATTGGGAGTGCTGACAGGATGGGCTGCTGGAAAGTTTACCGGGGATTCGGTAGCCGCCATGGTCAAAAAATCAGGAATCGAAAACAAAGTGAAAAATAAAAAGATTGTGATTCCCGGTCGAGTCGCCAGAATCAAAGGGGAATTGGAGGACGCCCTTCCAGGCTGGGAGGTGGTGGTGGGCCCAAGAGAAGCCTCCGGCATCGGCGCCTTCTTGCCTGAGTATGCTAAAAGTTTGAGAAAATGAGACAACAGGGGGAAGACCTTTCGAAACTCTCATCCATTTTTGAGGCCTATGGAAATGAGAGAAATGGTTTAATCCCCATCCTGCTTGAGATTCAGAAAGAGTTCGGGTATCTACCCAAAGAGGCCTTAAAAGAAGTGGCCACTTTCCTCAAAATGAAGCCCATTGACGTTTGGGGAGTGGCCACTTTTTATAATCAGTTTCGTTTAACCCCCCTCGGAAAAACTCATATTAAAGTCTGTATGGGAACAGCCTGCCATCTGGCGGGGGGAAGATTGGTGTTGGAGGCTCTGGAGAGGGAACTCGATCTCAAGGTAGGTCAAACTTCTGAGGATGGCCAATTCAGCCTCGAAAGGGTGGCCTGTATTGGCTGTTGTATGCTGGCCCCGGTCATTGTGATCCGGGATAAAATTTATCCCAAGATGTCGCCCTTCAAGGTAGAAGAATCCCTTATCCCTTACAGGCAGAAGGCGGAATCTCCCTTAGAAGAAGGAAAGGATTAGATTGACTTTTGAAGAGATCCAAAAAAGGGCTAAGGCCCAATGGTTAGACTTGGAAGGAAGGACTCATATAAAGATTGGAGCAGCGACCTGCGGCCGAGCGGCAGGGGCTCTTGAAGTCTTTCAAGCCTTTGAAGAGGAGCTGTCCCGAAGAGGCCTCGATGTGGCTGTCATTCAAGTGGGTTGCATTGGCCTTTGTTATGCAGAGCCTCTGGTCATCATCTCCAAACCGCACTCCTATCAAATTGTTTATCATCATGTCACTCCTGAGTTAGTTCCTCGTTTGATCGATGGCTATGTCGAAGGAGAGGACCCCTGCCTAGAGCTTGCCCTTGGAACCCTTGAAATAGATGAAAGGGGATTCCCCTCGATCCCCGAGCTTCCGAGATTTGCGTATGAATATCGACTCATTTTAAGAAACTGTGGATATATAGATCCAACCAATATTTATCACTATCTTGCAAATGGTGGGTATCTCGCTCTCCAAAAGGCCCTTAGGATGGATCCTAACGAAATCATCAAAGAAGTATCAAAATCCGGTCTCCGAGGAAGGGGAGGGGCAGGTTTCCCAACAGGGGTCAAATGGGAGCAATGCTATAAAGCTCCCGGAGGGGTAAAATATGTCATCTGTAACGCAGATGAAGGAGACCCAGGTGCTTTTATGGATCGGGTCATCTTGGAAAGCGATCCTCATCAGGTGATTGAAGGGATGATCATTGCGGGTTATACCATTGGGGCTCAAAAGGGATATATCTATGTCCGGGCTGAATATCCACTGGCCATTGATCGTGTCAAAGAGGCATTGAGAGAAGCGGAAGGGATAGGAGTCTTAGGAAAGAATATTCTTGAAAGTGATTTTCACTTTCATATCGGAATTGTCCAGGGAGCAGGCGCCTTTGTATCAGGAGAGGCAACCGCTCTGGTAGAAGCGATGGAGGGAAAGAGAAGCGAGCCCAGAGTCAGACCCCCCAGGCTCTCGGAAAAGGGACTCTGGGGAGCCCCTACCCTTCTAAATAACGTAAAAACATTTTCTTACATTCCAATAATTATAAATAGAGGGTCCGATGCGTTTTCCTCCATTGGAACAGAGAAAAGTAAAGGGACAGCCGTTTTCACCCTTGCAGGAAAGGTAAACTACCCCGGGCTTACTGAAGTCCCGATGGGAACGACCCTGAGGACTCTTGTTTATGAGATTGCAGGAGGAATGAAGAACGGAAAACAATTTAAGGCAGTCCAGATTGGAGGCCCTTCAGGGGGATGCATTCCCGAATCCCTTTTAGATATCCCTATTGATTACGATTCCCTTCAGAATGCCGGTTCGATGATGGGTTCGGGAGGAATGATCTTTATGGACGAGGAGGATTGTGCAGTCGATACCGCCCGATTCTTTCTCGACTTTACCACGAAGGAATCCTGTGGTAAATGTACGATGTGCAGGCTTGGGACACTCCAACTCCTAAGCCTTCTCGAAGAGATCTGTTCTGGAAAGGCCGATATGGAAGACCTCCTCCTCCTTCGGGAACTGGCGGAAGACGTAAAGATGGGATCCCTTTGTGGATTGGGCCGATCTGCTCCCAATCCGGTCCTGACAACGATTCGATATTTTGAGCAAGAGTATCGGGCCCATATTGTAGAAAAACGATGTCCTGCTTTGGTCTGCAAGGATCTTATCGCCTTCTATATCCTGCCGGAGAAATGTGATCGAGCTTGTGAACATTGTATCCTGGTTTGCCCAACTGAAGCGATCAAAGGAGGAAAAGGAGAGATTAAAGTGATTGATCAGGGGAAATGCTCGAAATGCGGAACCTGTTTGGAGGTTTGTCCAAAGGAGTATAATGCAGTGACGAAGATATCCCCCATCAGTAAACTTCCTAAGGACGGGAGACAAATGGAATCTCCCGCTTCTTTGAAAGAGGGAGTGGGATGACCTCGAGGAAAGGATTGAGGGAATAAATATGGCCAGAAGAATTGTTGCGACTGGAAGAGGAGGGGCAGGGAAATCTACCTTTGTAGCTCTCATGAGTCGATACCTTAAGCCCCCTTCATTACTGATTGATCTTGACCCGGACTTGAGTCTGGCTGATATGCTCGGGATCGATTTGAGAGAACAGGGAAAGAGAACCGTGGTTGAAGCCCTCTATGATGCGGTCAAGGAAAGGCAGCGGGGAGGAAGTCCGTTGACCCCTGTTGAGGATCGATTCAAAGGCCTTCTCTGGGGAGACTGTCTCTATGAAGGGAGAGGGTTTGATGTGATCACGCTTGGGACGAAGGATCTCGAAGGCTGTTATTGTTACCCTGACCATCTCCTCAGAAAGACGATCGGTGAATTATCTAAACATTATACCAACGTTGTCATCGATTCTCCAGCAGGATTGGAACATCTCAATCGAAACATCGTCTCCGAGGTGGATGAGCTTTTCCTCATCCTCGATCCTTCAGAAAAATCTCTCGTCCACATCAAAAAGGTCAAACTCGTTTTAAAGGAAGTGGGAACGATTTATCATCACTTCTATCTGGTCGGGAATTACATGTTTGATGAAGCCTCGGAAAAGCATTTTCGAGAGGCAGGCGAACTCTTCCTTGGGAGAATTGAGTATGACCCAAAAGTGGAAGAATATAATCTCACTGGGAAACCCCTTCGTGAACTTCCCGAGGATTCCCCTGCCTGCCGTTCGGTGAAAAAGATCTTGGAGAAAGCGGGGTTGGCTTAAGATGGGAAAAATCCATGTGGTAACAGGAAGAGGGGGAACGGGTAAATCCACATTTACCGCTTTCATGGCAAGATTTTTGTCTGCTTCTTCCCTTCTTCTCATCGATCTCGATCCTGATGGAAGTCTCCCCAAGATGCTGGGGGCAAATCTTGAAGAGGAAGGGAAATGGACCATCTCCGATGCCCTCTATGAAGTGATGGGAAAAGGAAGGGAAACAAAGGATATTCCAGATCTTCTCAGACAAAAGATGGAAGAAGGTCGAATCCTTTATCACGGGGGCAAATTTGACCTCATCGTTCTCGGTACGAAACTGGCTCAGGGGTGCTACTGTTTACCAGATGAAATGATCAAAGAGCTGATCAGAACTCTAAATAAAAATTATGACATCGTGCTGGTAGACTCCCCTGCAGGTCTGGAACATCTGAATCGAAAAGTCACCCCCGACATTGATGATCTTTTTGTCATCATGGATCCCTCTGAAAAATCGGCCAAACATATCGAAAGAATGAAATCTGTGATCAAAGGGGTCAATATCCACTATCAACATCTCTATTTGGTCGGAAACTACCGGTTCACAGAGGAAGCGGAAGCCTATCTCCTGAGATCAGGGGAGAGATATCTTGGAAGAATTGCCTTTGATCCCCTTGTCAGAGAATTTAACTTAAAAGGGGAGTCCTTATTGAATATTCCTGAAGAGGCTCCATCCTCGTTATCGGTAAAGAAAATTCTTCGAGGGGCAGGGTATGATCATCTATCAGAATATCACTGAAGAAAGTTTTGGATTAGCCTTAGATCTGGCGATCAAAAGGCTTAACACTCTGGAGTCTGAGGAATTATGTAAAAATACCGGGGGCTTTCTCATTCATCCTCAAAAAATGCTTCTGACTTACTTGAATCATCCTTATCTCGTAGATCTTCAAAGCGGAACCATCTCTTCTCAAGAGGATCCAGGTTTAGAGGTTTCCCTTAAGGATCGAATCCTGATCCTTCACTACTTGACCCAAGCCAAAGGAACTCCTCTCACCCATCGGCTGATCACTTATGCTCAAATTCAAGGGGGAAGATTTTACTGCCCTGCCTTTCAGAAAAGGACGATAGAGCCGATTCTCCAGAGCTTTGGAAATCGGCTAGAATCCCTTATCGAGGCCTCCCGAGAACTGGGAGGGAAGCAGGCTTCCTATGGTGATGCGTCTGTCTATTTTCATCCTTTCCCTTTGATTAAGCTTGTGATCGTCCTGTGGCGTGGGGATGAAGAGGTTTCACCCAATGGGAATATCCTTTTTGATAAGAATATCACCGATTACCTTTCAGCAGAGGATATCGCCGTCCTCTCTGAAACCCTCATCTGGAAGCTCATTCGAAAGGTAAAGCACTCGCCATGATCCCTTTCGAAGCCCGATGTCAGACCACAGCAATGGGTATTCTCCCTCACCGCGATGTTCATCAAGCCCTGGCTCTTAGTCTGAGTTTAGATATTCCATTCTGGCCACAACTTCCCCATGTGAGTCTCTATGAGGATATGTATATCCAGACTTCTCAAAACTTTCCTGGACTCTCTGTGGATTTTGAAAAAAAGAGACTCACCTTTCACACCGAAAGGTTCCAAAAAGAACTGGAGGATTATTTCAATCGAATGGACGATCCAGAAACCTATCGACTCACCCCAGAGTACTCTGTCGTGTTTCGAGCCTTTCTCGCCAAAGACCTCGGGGCCTACTCCGCCATACGAGGCCAGGTGACCGGGCCTGTCAGTTTCGGATTTAAAGTCCTGGATGAACACCTCAAACCCATTATCTACAATGAGGAAGTGAAATCGATTCTCTACGATTTCATCCAGAAGAAGGTCAATCTTCAGTACCAGGAACTTCGAGAAAAAAATCCAAGGGCTTTTGTCTGGGTGGATGAGCCTGGATTAGGGTATGTCTTCAGCGGTCTCTCGGGATACAATGACCAGCAAGCTCGAGAAGATTACCTTCAGTTTGTCCAAGGGTTAGAAGGACCCAAAGGGCTCCACCTCTGTGCCGATGTCAATCTTCCCTATCTTCTGGAATTGGGAGTCGAACTCCTCTCTTTCGATGCCTTCCAAATAGGGTTTATGCCAAAGGAGTATGCCGACTCCGTTGCTCGATTCCTTAAAAAAGGAGGAATCCTTTCATGGGGAATCGTGCCAACAGAAGGAAGAACCCTTGAGAGTCAAACTCCGGAATCCCTCGCCTCCCTTCTCTCAGACTACTGGAAGGTCCTCTCCGATTACACCGATCTCACTCCCCATCAGATCGCAGAACATTCCTTAATCGCACCTGCAAGATGCTGCCTGGTGGACCTTTCTCTTGAAATCGAAGAAAAAGATCCCCACCGAGAAGAGCATCTCGTTGAGAAGGCCTTCCTCCTTTTAAAAGAGGTCTCCCATCTGCTTCGAAAAAGATGGCTTTAAAAAGGAAGAGGACTTCTTGATTTACCCTCTTCTATTCTTTTATGATTAATTCAATGAAGGGATTTTTTAATCGTCTTCTTCGAATCCATCTCTCCAAGGAAAAGGCTACCGTTGAACCTATTCCTGATTCGATCCTTCAAACCTATCTGGGAGGAAAGGGGTTAGGGTCTTATCTTCTCCTAAAAGAGAATCCCCCACGAATTGACCCCCTCTCCCCTCAAAATCGTTTAATCTTCACTCTGGGTCCAATTGCAGATACCCCTTTTTACGGTTCTAGCCGATATGCCGTCTTTACCAAATCTCCTCAAACGGGAATCTACTCCGAATCCTATTCGGGAGGAAAGATCACCCTATCCCTTAGCCGAACGGGTTACGATGCCATCCTCATTGAAGGAAAATCGTCACACCCTGTCTTTCTTGAAATCAGTGATCGAGGGGTCTCCTTCCATTCTGCTCGAGATCTTTGGGGAAAGGATACTTATGAGGCGGAAGAGGCCATTTTAAAAAAGGTTAAAAAGGAAGGGGCCGGAGCCCTTGTCATCGGTCCGGCAGGGGAAAATCAGGTGAGGTTTGCTGTCATCGAATCGGAACATTGGCGCTCCCTGGGAAGAGCCGGAATCGGGGCGGTGATGGGTTCAAAGAAACTGAAGGGGATCGTCTTTTACGGAAGGACAAGAAGAGAAATCGCAGATCCAGACCGTCTAAAGAGCTTGGCTAAGGAGTTCAAAGAGAGAGTGGAAGAGCATCCGGTCGTTCAAACCTATAAAAGATATGGAACACCGATGCTTGTCTCCATTATGAATACGATCGGTGCCTTTCCTACCCAGTACTGGTCCAAAGGAACATTGGAGGGTTGGGAAGGAATCAGTGCAGAAAGTCTATTAGAACATTGTGATGTTACCCCATTGGCCTGTCCCCACTGTTTTATGGCCTGCGGGAAGATTTCTGAGATCAAGGAGGGAAGACATCGAGGTCTTCGCATCATGGGCCCTGAATATGAGACGATCTATGCTTTTGGTGGCCTCTGTATGGTGAAATCGATCGAGGAGATCATTTACCTCAATGACCTCTGTGACCGCCTGGGGATGGATACCATTACTGCAGGAAATCTGGTCGCCTTTGCCATTGAGGCATCTAAAAGGAAAAAAATTAAAGAACGAATCGAATATGGAGAGGTGGATAGGATAGCCGAACTCCTTAACCAGATCGCTTATCGAAAGGGAATCGGCCGAATCCTTGCCCAAGGGGTTCGAAAGGCAGCCGCCATCTGGGGAATGGAAGAAGAAGCGGTCCATGTGAAAGGACTTGAACCTGCGGGTTTCGATCCTCGGGTGCTTAAGGGAATGGGCCTTGCCTATGCGACCTCGGATCGAGGGGCCTGTCATTTGAGAGCCACGTTTTATAAATCCGAGCTCTCTGGACAGATTGATCCTCATCAAATTAAGGGAAAGGCTCGACTCTTTGTGGAGTATGAGGATAAGATGACCCTCTTCGATCTCCTCATCCTTTGCCGATTCTATCGAGATCTCATTACCTGGAAAGATCTCCAGAGAATGATCCAGTATACCTGTGGCCTTCTTCTCAAAAAGAAAGACTTAAAGAAGATGGCCTCAGGGGTGATTGATCTGGCCCGAGCCTTCAATCTTCGAGAGGGTCTTACTAAAAAGGATGATCGACTTCCCCGTCGTTTCTTTAGGGAAGTGCTTCAAGGGGCCGAGAAAGTCCTCCGTCCAAAAGATTTGGAATTCATGGTGGATGAATATTATCGTCTCAGGGGCTGGACATAACCCCTCACGAAAGGGTGGAAATAAATTTAAGCCCGACAGGAGTATTTCTGAAACCCATAGAACGGTCAACATCCCTCTCGGGCTTATTCCCAACTTCTGAATGAGGGTTACAAAAAGAAGTTTCTTCCTTTTTTCTTTTATGATAAAATTTATTAGTTTTTGGAGAAACGGACGGTGTTAAGAAGTCTCAGAGCAAAGATTATCATCATCGTAATCGTCGCGGTAGCGGTCATCGAGGGATTTTTTCTCTATCTTAATATCCGATCCCTTTCGGAACAGATCCTCGCAAAAACCGAAGAGGAGGCCTTCAATCTCAGCGAAACCATCCGCTTAAGCATTCGAAACGCGATGATTAAGGATCGAAGAGACGAATATCAGCGGATCATTGATGATGTGGCTCAAAGGAAGGGAATCGTGGAGGTGAGGATCTTTAATAAGCAAGGGATGATTACGGTCTCTTCGGATCGATCAAAGGTAGGAACGGTGGTGGACAAGAAGGCGGAAGCCTGCTATGGTTGTCACCGAGAAGATGAAGCCAAGGTCCTTCTCCCTACCGATAGCAAAACCCGAATCTATCATACAGAAACTCAGAGCCTCATGGGATTGATCAATCCCATCTATAATGAACCCTCTTGCCTTCCGTGTCATCCTCAAACGATCAATGTCCTCGGGGTTCTGGATACCACCATCAGCCTTGAAAGTTTTGAAAAGGAGAAGGCCCAGATATATAATCGAATGATCATCTCCGGAGTGGTCAGTGTCCTCATTCTCACCCTCTGTTTAAGTCTACTTCTGACCCGATTCATCAACCAGCCGATTCAAAAACTCTTGAATGCAACCAAACAAGCGGCACGAGGGAATCTGGATCAAACGGTGAGCATTCGGACTCAGGATGAATTAGGAGAACTCGCCAATTCTTTTAATCATATGATTTCCGAATTGAAGCGTTCTCGAGACGCGATCGAAGAATGGACCCAAACCTTGGAGCAACGGGTGGAGGAACGAACCCGTGAACTTAAACAGGTGCAGGATCAATTGATTCAGGCAGGGAAAATGGCTGCTCTGGGAGAGTTGGCAGCCGGAGTGGCTCATGAGATCAATAACCCGCTTACAGGGGTACTGACCTTCAGTTCCTTAATGTTAAAAAAGGTGGATGAAAATCACCCGTGGAAAAGGGACCTCGAGAATATTGTCCAACAGACGACTCGATGTCGAAACATTGTCCGGGGACTCTTAGATTTCGCTCGGCAAAGAAAACCAGACAAGAAGGAATGGGATATTCATACCTTGATTGAGCGGACCATTACCCTGGTGGAGAATCAGGCCCGTTTTCAAAATATTAAAATCCTCAAGGAATTCAAGCCAGACATCCCGAAACTCCATGTAGATGGAGATCAGATTCAGCAGGTCTTTATGAATATCCTCATCAATGCTGCCGATGCGATGACCCAAAATGGAGGGACCCTGACCATTCGGACGGATACCTACGATCAAACCGTAGAAGTCTCTTTCACGGACACAGGGTGTGGAATTAGCAAGGAGCATCTTTCCAAGCTATTTACCCCTTTCTTTACTACGAAAGAGACGGGCAAAGGGACGGGATTGGGGTTGGCCATCAGCTATGGAATCATCCAGAGCCATGGGGGAGAGATTGAGGTGGAGAGTGAAGTGGGAAAAGGATCCACCTTCCGAATTAAACTCCCTATCGAAAAGTCAGAAGAGAAAAACACCCTTTGAGCCCAAGATTACTTCGAGACCTCTGAAAAAGTATTTAAAACGTATTTTTATAGACTGGGGAGGTGGGGTGGAGAGGCATTCGAAGGGTTTGGAACCCTACCTCCCCAGTCTTTCTATGACTTTTTCAAAGCTCTCACTTCACCTTCTTGAGAAAATCAGAAAACACCTTTTCAAGATCTTCCTCCCTCTCAAAGCCCACCGCACCCAAAAGATAGAACCCCTTCTGAAGAATGAGAATCCTTCCTTGATATGGGTCTATCCCAGAAACTTCTGCTTTTCCAAAACGAGCATGAGGAGAAGCAAGAATCTTTCCCCTCTTTGCCATATCGGTCTTGAAGGAATTCAGGGTTTCTCCCGCCTCCTTGGAATCTTTAAAAACCGACAAAAAGAGATGAAATTCCTTTCCTTCGATTCCTTTTTCACCCGAATAGAGACCTTGAAAACCCTGTTTTAAGAATTCCCGTCCCAGAAGTCCCTTTGGGAAATATTGGAGGGAACCCGGTTTTAGGCCCCTTTGGGGGAAGAAAGAGATTTCTCTGGGAGGGGGTGAATGATCCGAAATCCTATTGGAAACTCTTAGCGCCCATTCCTTTAGAAGCTCGGGATTGGATTCTGTGGCATAGAGCATCACAAAGTATCTTCCCTTATAAAAGAAACCTGAATTTTCATCAAAGTAAGAATCCAGCCCGATCCCTCCCGGCCGATCTTCGCTCCGAAATCTTGAGAAGATTCCAAAGGCGTTGAGGACATTTCCCATATCATAGAGATCCATTTCTATCTGAGTTTGATTCTTCTTTCTATGCTGATAAATCACAAAGACAGAACTTTGAAAACCATATTGAATAAAGAGTTCCGCCTGACCATTGATGTGTTCGAAAAGGGTCTTCTTATTATAGGTTCGAGGTCCTTCCATCAATCTCCAGCCTTCGGGAAGACCCTTCAGAGGAAGGAGGGTTTCTAAAGACCCCCCGAAAGAAACCTCACCTCCCATAAAGAAAGACATCGCTAAAACAAATGTCAGGATTCTTAAGATCATTTCCTTCTCCTTTTTAAGAGGTAAAGCCTCCTCCTTTAAGCCTGGATCAAGAATTAGGCCAACCTCTCAATTTGAATCAACTTAGCTTTAAGGTCAATTCCATGTCTACAAAGGACAGAACAGGCCAGGCATTCTTTGCAGACCTGAAGAGCGTTCATGACTTCTTCGTTAAAAAAATCTCTCTTAAGAGCATCCTCTTCATATCCATCGAGATAGGCCCATATTCTTATCAAATCCTGAGGATAGATTCCTGAAGGACACTCTCCCAGGCAACCTCCACAAAACGTGCAGATCCTTCCTTTTAAGAAGGCTTGATACCGTTTTAAAATAGAGAGATCCTCTGACGTGAGGGAGGTTCCCATCACTCCGACACACTCCTCAATCTGTTCGATTGTCGTCACCCCAGGAACTGCAGCAGACACGTAGGAATCCATGAGAATGTATTTAAGGGCTGCCTGATGAGGGGTGAGTCCTCCCATCTTCTCTTTTTTATAGCCACCTGCCTGGGTCTTCATCGCAATGATCCCGACCCCTGCCCGAGCGGCCTGAGCGACAGCCTCTTTTAAATCCTTAGAATGGGTGAAATTGTAAGCGACCAGAATGACATCGTGGTAATCTGTCTTGGAGGCTTCCCGTAAAAGGGTAGCCATATGGCTATGGGTAGAAAATCCTGTGAACCGGGCCTTTCCCTCTTTCTTCATCATTGTCATAAAGTCGTAAAGGGAAGGATTAGAAACCTCCTCAGGAGAGTGTAGGTTATGCCACAGAAGGATATCGATATAATCGGTTCGAAGCCTTCTCAGGCTTCTCTCTACAGAAGCACGCATCTTCTTTTCCTCACCCGGATGAACCTTTGTTTGAATGAACACCTTATCCCGTTTCCCCTTGAATACCTCTCCCACCATCTCCTCATTTCGGCCCCGCATATAACAGTCGGCCGTATCATACAGATTCACCCCTAAATCATAAGCCCGATGGAGAACCGCCGGATTGCTGCAATTCATAACTCCCATACTGACGGAGGTGACTCTCAATCCTGTTCTCCCAAGAGTTCGATATTCGAGAAGGGGCCTCTTCTCATTTTTTACATCGAACTGTTTTCCCTTTATGATTCCCGGGAAGTGGATTCCCAGAAGTAAAGAGGGAAACCATTTGATCAATTCTCTTCTTCCAACCTTTGCTAAACCCATTTTTTCTCCTTTAAGTGAAGGATATTTGATGATATTATGACCTTCTTTCGTCCTTTTTTTCAATGGGATGAAAAAAACAGATTGATAACGATTCGAAGAACATGTTATTTTTGAAAAAGATTTGGAAACAGGGGGAGGGATGAAAACAGGGGTTTTTTTTCATCCAGAGTTCGCAAAAGGAGACTGGCCGGTGATCGGCAATAAGTATCGGAATTTTCCGGGAGTCCTGAAAGAGATCCTGGCCATGGAAGGGGTTCAACTGTTCGAACCCAAACCGGTCGATGAATCAGTGCTCCTTAAAGTCCACACAGAGGCCCACCTGAAAGAAGTCAAGAGGGCCTGGTACTACAGAGGGGCCTCCCTGTCGGTGGGAGGTTGTGTAGAGGCAACAGAAAAACTGGCTACTGGAGAGCTTCAGAATGCCCTGGTCTTCGCCGTGGCCGCGGGTCACCATGCAGAACCTAACTACGCCTGGGGTGGGACCTATCTCTCCTGTATCGGTCCTTCGGTCGTCCATGTTCGAGAAAAATTCTCAATCAGGCGATTTGCTATTATGGATACGGATAGCCACCACGGAAATGGGACAAGGGCGGTATTCCGAAACGATCCGGAGGTGTTACATGTGTGTTTTTGCGATTACCATCGAATCGAGAATCACGGAACAAAAATAGATGTGGATGTCGGCTATCAAACCAACGACGAGGAGTATCTTGAAAAGGTCCGGCATCATTTTTTCAATCGGGTAAGAGAATTTGAGCCCTTTATGATCTTTCACAACTTGGGTCATGACACCTGTGAGGGGGATTATGGAGATAGGGGATTGAGTCGGGAGTTTTTCCTTCATCTGGCTGAGGAAACTGCAAAAGTGGCCAAAGAGGTCTGTGAAGGGCGATATCTCATTATCACCCACGGGGGATATCTTACTGAAGTGACAGAATATATCTTCCCAAAAATCTTGGAGATTCTTATAAAAGTTTGAACCGAAATTGATTCTTTAATCTTTTTGAATTATAAGAGGAGGGAAAAGGGGAGGTGAATTATGAGGGAATATACGAAAGAGCATGCTCGCTCCGGAATTGACGTCCCCCTGCCGAAAATCGAATGTTTTGAAAATCAATTCAAGAACTATGAGATCACCATTTCCATACCTGAGTTTACCTCCGTCTGTCCTCGAACTGGACTCCCGGACTTTGGAACGATAACGATTCAATATGTTCCAGATAAGTGGTGTGCTGAGTTGAAGTCCCTTAAGATGTACATCCTCGGTTACCGTAATCTGGGAATCTTTTATGAAAATGCGGTCAATCGTATCCTGAGAGATTTCGTTAAGGCCTGTAAGCCCATCCGGGCCATCGTGAAAGGGGAATTCAATGTCCGAGGAGGAATGAAAAGTACGATCGAAGCCTCCTATCCCTCACGGCTCCTAAAAAGTAGAAGGCAACGATGAAACCTAAAAAAAGGGTTCTTTTCATCTGTACAGCCAACTCAGCCCGAAGTCAGATGGCGGAGGGATTTTTGAACCATCTGGGCCAAGACCACTGGAGAGCTGAAAGCGCGGGTCTTTTTTCCTCCTTTGTTCATCCCCTGGCCATTCGGGTGATGGAGGAGACAGGGATCGATATCTCAAAACAGAGGTCAAAATCTTTAGACCAATTTCTTGGCCAAGAGTTTGACTATCTGATTACCCTCTGTGACTATGCCGCCCAGACCTGTCCTGTTTTCCCGGGTCACGGGAAACGTCTTCATTGGTCCCTCGAAGATCCCGCCGGAGCGATGGGAACGATGGAAGAAAGGCTTAATGTGTTTAGAAGGGTTAGGGATGAAATTAGAGTCCGAATCGAAGAATTCCTGAAAGCCCATCCTTCTGAAGAAATTAAAAATCCATCCTCTTAAATTCATTTTTTAACGGTCTTAGATGGCAGGTTTCATTCATCAATGCAAGGTAATATTTTCCTTTTTGATAACGAATCAAGTTGATGGCTGTCGTGTCCTGAATGATCTGCCAGAAATGAGAATTATCTAAGCCCAGAATCCCACAAAGAAGAACCTTATTGACGACCCGATGGGACACCAGAACAATCGTCCCTTCCGGATGAAGGCGGATGACCTCTTCAAGGGCCGCCATGGCTCGTTCCCTAACCTCGTCCAATGTTTCCCCTCCTGAAATTCTCGCTCGATGAGGTTCCTCCCTCCAGAGTCGATACGTTTCTGGATCCATTCTTTTAATCTCTTGATGGGGATGCCCCTCCCACTTCCCAAAACTCATATCCATAATTCCCTGAAGAGGCTGAACCCGAATCCCATGAGGTTGAGCAATCCTCTCTGCGGTCTGCCAGGCTCGGGAAAGGGGACTCGAATAAATGGCATCGATCTTTATCTCCTTAAAGTAGAATCCCGCAAGCTCTGCCTGTTTTAACCCGATTTCATCGAGGGGAACATCGCTTCGACCTCTAAAAATTTCTTCTCGATTCCATGCCGTTTGTCCATGTCTCACCAGATAGATATCAGTCATCATTCCATCCTTTCTTTTAAAGGGATTCAGAAACCCTTAAGACAGCAGAACCTCGAATCTTTCCCTGTTTTAAAAGGCTCAAGGCCCTGTTGGCCTCTTCCAATTTAAACTCCTGAACTTCAGGAAGGATGGGAATCTCAGCCGCAAGGTTGAGGAACTCCTGGGCATCCCTTCGGGTCAGATTAGCGACACTTTTCATTTCTTTTTCGTCCCAGAGGAGCTGAGCATAATCAAGAGGAGGAATCGGATTTCGTTTTCGAATCACGGCCATCACTAACCTTCCCCCTTTTTCCAGAACGTTCAGGGCTATAGGAACCGTCTCTCCAACCGGTGTAAAATCGATCGCACAATGGACCTTCTTAGGAGGAACCTCGTCCGGTCTTCCTACCCAGGAGGCCCCCAATTTTTGGGCCAGTTTCTGATGCTCCTCTCCTCTGGTAAAGACAAACACCTCCATTCCCCAGTGCCTGGCCACCTGAATGACGATATGGGCAGATGCCCCGAATCCAAAAAGTCCTATCCTTTGTCCCTTTTTCATCTTTGCCAATCTGATATCCCTATAACCAATCGCCCCGGCACAGAGAAGAGGCGCCGCTTCCGGGTCAGAAAAACGTGAGGGAATGAGATAGGCATAATCCTCTGAAACGACCATATATTCTGCATATCCTCCATAGGCATCACATCCCGTCCCTTTAAATTCGAGGCAGAGGTTCTCCTCTCCTTCCTGGCAGAATTCGCATCTCCCACAGGCAGAATAAATCCAGCCTACTCCTACCCGATCCCCCTTCTTAAATCGTTGAGCCATTGGGCCAACCTCCATCACCCTTCCTATCACCTGATGTCCCAAGATCATCGGAAGTTTGGGTGGAAGTCTCCCTTCGATTTCATCGAGTTCAGTATGACAGATCCCACAGACAGAGACCTTAATCAGTATCTCCTTGGGACCAGGAAAAGGATCAGGCCAACCTTCCATTTTCAAAGGCTCTTTCTCGATCGGGGATATCTCTCTCAGAACCATCGCTTTCATCGTTTCATCCTTCCGACAGGATTTCTTTTCCATTCCCATGGGCTTTGAGAATGGGTTTTTCAAAGGCTTGTTCGAAAAAAAGGTGGATCACTTTCTTCGAGGTCCTTTCTTTCACAAAGATCAGTTCATCGTTCTCTTTTCTTAAACTGAAAAAGACCCCCTCTTCGATAAGGGAAAGGAGGAGCCGTTTCCATATCTCATCCCTATTGCGAGGAGTGGGACTTTTTAGGAACTGATAAAGATCCCTCCATGTTACCCCTTCTTCTATCTCCTCTTTGTCCATCTTTCCTTTTATAAAATTGATCGCCCTCACCAAACGGAGAAGGGTGGCCAGATCAAGGCGATCAAATTCCTCTGTTTCTATCGGCATTGCAGTGGATCGCCATTGAATGGGAGAAGGGGGAAGAAAACGGTTCTCTTTACAATAATGAAAAAGGGGAGTCCCGGGGGTAGGATAGTAAAGGCTCGGTCCTACAAGAACTCTCTTTCCCATTAAGTATGACAACGTTTCTACCATCTCCTCAAGGTTCTGTCCGGGGATCCCAAAAATGGCGTAGGCTATGACATTGAGATGGGCCCTCTTCGCTTCTCTGAGAACCTCTTCAAATTCCTCCTTCGGTTTTGGCCTATTGAGCCTCTCTTTTGAAGACTGGCTTTTACTCACAAAGGAAAGGTTAATCGTTTGAAATCCTGCTTTCTTCATCAGCTCTAAAAGCTCTCTATCTAACGAGGCATAGGAGAGTCCATTCATGGCAAAAAGCTCAAGTCTTCCCTCTCCAAAATGTTCAAGGATGAGTCTCATTAGACTCTTTGCTCTTTTCAGGTCAAAAGTCAAATTATCATCTTCGATATCAAATACCTCAATTCCGTAACGCTGATAACATTCCTTCATCTCGTCCAGGATGTTTTCAGGGCTTCTCGATCTAAAAATCGAACCCATGACAATGGGGGTTGAGCAATAGGCACATTGATGGGGACAACCCCGGCTGGTTATGATCATGGTCACCCTTTTTCTGTGGATTCGATAGGAGTCCGGGGAGGTAAGATCCCTCGCAGGGAATCGAAGAGAATCCAGATTTTCAATATAACTCATTAAAGGGTTTATTTGAATCTCTCCGCCCCATCGATAACCAATCCCATCTATCCCATTCCATTTATTGAACTCCCCTTTTTCATATTTTCTTATGAGAATTGGAAAGCGTTCTTCTCCTTCCCCGAGTAGGACTAAATCCACAAAAGGGGAGCGAAGAACGCCTGTAGGGTCAACAGAGATATGAGAGCCTCCCATCACGACTTTTATTCTTGGATTTACCTCCTTAATCAATTGAGCCACTCGAAGAGCCTCCCGATGATACGGGGTAAAGAGGGAAGAAATTCCGAAGAGGTCAGGCCTCGACTCCTCAATCTTCTTCTTAATCTCATCCCATTCTAATCCGAAATGGTAGTAGCCGGAATAGAGTTTAAAAGGGCTTTGATCATCAAATGGATAGAAATCGGAAAGGTAGTTCAGTTCTTGAGGCACTGGGATGGAGCTCTTCTTTTTTAATCTTAAGTCCCATATCTCGACTTCATGGCCTTCCCCTCTTAAAGAGGCAGCTAAGTAAAGAAGCCCGATGGGTTGACTTCTACTCGAGGTATGATAAAAATCCTCAATCGGTGGCTGAATAAGAACGATCTTCACGATGAATAAAATTATAAGCACATCTGAAAGCCTTTGTCCACCGGGAATCCATCACTTAAACACCCATTTCTATGATGGATCGATTTACGTTCTATGGGTTTCGTAGATACTCCTGTCGTTCTTAAAATGTTTCCCCCTTCGGGGAGGGAATAGACTCAACTCATAGAGAGACCTCGATTAGAATCACTGTATAAATTTTAGAAAAATAATAACTATCTAAAATAGTTGATAGAATTTCTTTGGTATAATATTATTGTATAAATAAAAAATACATTTATTCTATTTCAAAAAATACTTTCATAAAAATTTAAATAATTTTAAATAGATAAATTTGAATTAAAACATGTGATTTTTGGCACATTATGTGCATAATTCTTATTTAAGAAAGGGGGAGTGAATATGTTTAAACTCAGTGCTTCTAATATCGTTGGCTTAATTATTCTCATGTGCATTCTCGCAGCAATGGTTTCAATCGCAATAATGCAGGTGGTCAGGACCGTGGAAGACATTGGCCCTATGATTTATATTATTGGAGGTGCAGTGGCACTTACGGGAATTATTATTCCCGTAATGCTCATCATTCTCATAAACCATCTAAAGAAAATGAGCTAACCCGTTTTTTCTTAAAATAGAGGGCTTTTAAAATATAGGTGAAAAAACACTTCCTTTCCTTTTCTATTTCTTAAATCCCTAATTCAAAACACCTCTCTAAAAACGAAATAAGTAAAATTAACTACTGGAAATTCATGCTTTAAAAAAGTTATAAGGATTATACTTTTAATCGCTTAAGTGAAATAGAAGGAGAGGACAGAATGGATCAACTCTTTTATCCAAAATCAGTGGTCGTCATCGGGGTATCAGAAAGACCTGATAATCTTGCAAGAAACATTGTTGAGAATCTCTTTGAATTTCAGTTTGATGGAGAAATCCACCTCGTTGGGAAAAGGGGTGGAATTCTTTTTGGAAGAAGGATCTATACCTCTTTAGACCCCCTTCCTGAAGGAATGGATGTCGCTGTGATCCTTACACCTGCCCAAACCATCCCCGACCTAATAGAGGCTTGTGGCCAAAAGAGAATCCCCTGGGTCATTATTGAAACGGGAGGATTCGGGGAATATTCGGAAGAAGGAGCTCAACTCGAAAGAAAGATCCTTGAGATTGCCCAAAAGTGGGGAATTCGAATCGTAGGACCCAATGGAATTGGGGTGGCTAACATCCATAATGGATTTGTAGTCCCCTTTGTGAAAATGAAGAGAGCTCCTGTCAGCAAAGGGAAACTCTCCATCCTTTCTCAAAGCGGGGGGGTTCTGCTGACCTACGCCAACCTTATGGTGAGTGCCAATGTGGGACTTTCAAAATTAGTCAGTATGGGAAATAAATTAGACCTCAATGAAATCGACTACCTAAAGTATCTCATCGAGGATCCTGAAACCGAGATTATTGGCCTTTATTTGGAGAGTCTCGAACATGGAAGAGAATTGATGGAGATTGCCCGTCGCACGACCAAACCGATTATCGTTCATAAGGCAAATACGGGAGAAGGGAGCCGTCAGATCGCTAAGTTTCACACGGCTGCTCTGGCTAACGATGATAAAGTCGTAGAGGCGGCTCTAAGACAGGTAGATATCATCCGGACCAAAGACTTCCGTTCCTTTGTCAATGCGGTCAAGATCCTTTCTCTCCCTCCCTGTCAGGGAAGAAACCTCGCCATCGTTTCTCGTTCAGGGGGGATAGGGGTGGTCGCAGCCGATTCTGCCGAAAGGCATGGATTTCGTCTTATCCCTCCGGATCCCAACCTACTTCAACAGTTCTATAGCCTCTTTCGGGCAAAAGTGATCCAACCCACCAATCCTCTCGATCTGGGTGATCTTTTTAATTTTGATCTTTATACGACTATCCTCGAAAAAGGGCTTCAATTTCCAGCGGTCCATGCCATTCTCTTTATGCATGGTGCGACGGGAGAGGAAAAGGAACCTTCTCGAAGGTTCATCCAAGCCGTCAAGGAACTCTCCTCTCGTTATCAGAAGCCCGTAGCCTTTCTTTATAATACCGATGAAGAAGAGCTGGCTTATATTAAAAGAACGATCGATTTTCCCATTTTTACAGAACCTGAGGATGCCCTGGCAGCTCTGGCTATCTCAAGAGATCACTATCGGCGATTGATGAGCTCCAAAGAAAAACCTCCCCTCTTCCCTATGGATCGAGGTCGGATCTCTTCCATTCTCAAACAGGCAATCCAGAAGAAGAGAGACCTTCTTCTTCCAGAGGCGATGGAGGTCATTCAAGCTTGTGGGATTCCAGTGGCCGAATCCACTACGGTCCATCATAAAGAGGAGTTAGAAGAGGCGCTTCGTAAAATAGGATTTCCCGTTGCCATGAAGATCGTCTCCTCCGAAATCTCCCATAAATCGGATGTAGGGGGAGTAGCCCTTCATATTGACTCTTTGAATAAGGCCGAAGAAGCCTTTGATAAGATGATGGCTCTTAATCCTGAAAATCGATGGGGAGTATTCATTCAAAAAATGGTCCTCAACGGGAAAGAAGTCATTGTTGGAGCGAAGCGGGATCCTTCCTTCGGCCCTGTTATCCTGTTTGGCCTTGGAGGAATCTATGTAGAGGTTCTCCAAGAGACCTCTCTTCGGGTTGCACCCATTCATCGTTCTGAGGCAGAAGAGATGGTTTCAGAGCTAAAAGGCTCGGCCATCCTGAAAGGGGTTCGAGGTGAGCCTCCGAGAGATATGGAGGCCCTGAATGAAATCCTTCTTAGAGTCTCCCAATTGATGGTTGAATTTCCAGAGATCGAAGGGATAGATATCAATCCAGTGATGGCCCTTAAGAAGGGGGCCATCGCTGTGGATGCTCGAATCATTGTGAGCAGAGAAATAAGGGCCTAAAGCTTCAGGTTTTAAATTCCCAACTCTTCCCCAACCAAGATAATCAAGATACGGGTTCGGATGGGTTTTTTGGCAAGGGTCACATAGATATTGCAGATTCGATCCGGGGCATTGCAATCCGAACAGAGACCTGTTTCCGTACAGGGAGTCTTCCGACCAAGCCGTTTGGCATTCTGAGGAGCCGTCCACTCCCTTACCTTCCTCTCGGCTTCGTCAAGATCTTTAACAATCTTATTCACCCCGGCCACAACGATGACCTGTTTCGGTCCAATAAACATGGCCCCGACACGATTCCCTGTAGCATCGATGTTAAAAAGCTTTCCATCCTCTGTAATAGCATTGGTGCTCGTAAGAAAGATGTCCGAAGAGAAAGTTTTACGAATCAATTCCATTCGTTCCTCTTCATTCTTGGCTTGCTGGATCGGCCAGATCAGTTGTATCTTCCGTCCCTTCAAGCCTTCTAAAATTCCAATTTGACCAAGGGTCACCGAGCCTCCGATCCCTACCGTGGCTCCCTCAGGGATTCGGGCCATGATCTCCTCAACAGCCTGTTTTGCATCGGAAACATAAATGGCTTCGAATCGATTCTTTTTTAATGACTCCAGCGTCCTTTCAACCTGCTTTTCTCGATAAAATTTCTCCCAGGGCTCCATCGAATTATCCTCCTTTTTTTAACAAAGTATTTAATTATGAGAGAAGACCGGCTCTCTTGTCAAAACGTTCAATGTGGCATTTTCAAAAAAGAAGGGTTATGAAAAAATTTACCCGATAAAGAAAGGAGAAGCCATGGAGAGCTTAGATGTACTGGAAGGGATTGGAAGGGGGAGCCTTTCTCGAGTCATCGTGGGAAAGTTGGCGTTGGACATGGACCTTTTAGGCGCGATCGAAGCCCTTGTAAAGAAAGAGGGGATAAAAACCGGAGTGATTCTTTCAGGGATTGGGGCTTTGAAAAAGGCCATTTTTAGAAATCTCAAAATCCTCCCTCCAGGTTTAAAGGTAGAAGATCATCATCGCCTATACCTTGAACTTGAACAACCTATGGAGATTGTCTCTCTTACGGGTTGGATCGCGACCAAAGAGAATGGAGAACCAGAGATTCATGCCCATTTTTCCGCCTCTACGGTCATCCATGATCAAATTGTAACGTTAGGGGGCCATCTCACCTCAGGGACGATAACCTCTGTAAAAGTGGTCGTCACTATTGGGGTGATCGAAGAGGCCAATATTCGGGTGGAACTCGACCCCCGACTCAACCAGATGGACCTTAAGTGCCTCGGTTAAAAAAGGACGGCTTTGAATAGACCCACCAATAGGAGGAAGGTGGCTGGAATCCAGGTCAAACGATAAATTCCTTTCCAATCCGCCTTGAAGTATTCTTTCGTTAAAATAAGACAGAGATGAAAAGGTGAAAGAAGATGTCCAGAAAGGCCACTGATAAAGGCTAAGCTCATATAATTAAGGAATTTGGGGTCCTCCCGAAATAGGGGGATAAGAATGGGAAAGGAAATCCCCACAATGGCAATAGGAGCCCCTGCCATCAACCCAACCAGCAGGGGAATCACCGTGACCATGAGTAAAGGAGGAACGCTTGAGGAGGCCAATGTTTCAGAAATGCCCTCAATGGCATGACTGGACTCCAGCACCTTTTTAAACCCCATGATAACCGAAATGGTCAGAAAGAGCTCGAGATCCAGGCTTTTGATAAACTCACTTTTTAATATCCTTCCTTCAATTCGAAAAAGGCCGATCATCACAAGGATGGAGAGAGACAAAGCGAGGACCAATTCGATCTTAAAAAGGATGACCAAGAAAATGGCCAAGAAGAAAGGAAACAGATTCTCGGCCAGTCTCCAAAGAGAAGAGACCTGAATCACTGACCCCGAGTCCGTCTTTAACTTTTGAACCCCTTGAAACCCTACTAAAAATCCACCGAGGATAGCGGTTAGAGTAAAAGGGAGGTGGAGCCATCCAAATCGTCTCACTGGAACACCAACCAGTGAGGCAAATAAAATCAGTCCTGGGAAGGTAGGGAGGGTAAACTCCCAGACATGCCGAAACCAATAATTAATAAAAGTCCTCCGCTCAGGAGAAAGTTTAAGTCTATCTGATCCTTCAACAACCATGGGTGCAGAAACCAAGGCTCCCCCCAAGATAGGCATGAGACCTATAATCGCAGGAAGAACGGCAATGACGAGCCGAATATCTTTAAAGAAATGAGCCAAACCTTCAAGGATCTCTCTCATCCGACCCGTCTCTTTTAAGAGGTGGCTAAAAAAGAGGATCGCTAAAAGGGCGGTGATTAAAAGAACCGTTTTAGAGTCGACCATCGCCATGAGTAGGTTTATCCCGATTTCAATAAAAGAGAGATGAAAGAGAAGCCCTAAGATGACCGTGGCCCCAAGGAGGCTGATCCAGAGTTTCACTTTTCGATAAAGAAGAAGGAGGATGATTAAAAAGACAATCCCGATCTTGATTAAAGCCATTTCAGGAAAGCACCTCGATCTTTTATAATTTTTCTTCTAACTCTTCAATCTTTCTTTTCAACTCTTCTAACTCTCTGATCCAGTAAGGATCGTGAATCTTTCTTTCCCATTCTTTCTCTCTTTTCAGTTTTTTTCTCAATTTTCTATAATGGCGGTCGAGATGGTTCAAAAGGATTCGGATTCCTGACTCGGAAGGTTCTCTCTCCTCAGGTCGTTTTTCCTCCTCTACCTCTTCCTCAAAACCAAACAAAACCTTTTTCTCTTTCCATTGCGGGACGGTCACTTTTAAATGAAACCGTTCCCGTATGAGCTGGGCCAGGGTTAAAGAAATCTCCTCCTCCCCATGAACGACAAAGACCTCTGAAGGAAGAGATTCAAAATGGGCAAGCCAATCCAGAAGCCCCTTCTGATCGGCGTGGGCAGAGAATCCTCCTAAGGTATGGATGTGGGCCCGAATGGCAATCTCCTCACCAAAAAGTCTCACCGTCTTTGCTCCATCGATGATTCTTCGACCAATCGTTCCCTCTCCCTGATAACCAATAAACACAATATGGGAATTCTCTCTCCAGAGATGGTGTTTGAGATGGTGTTTAATCCTTCCAGCATCGCACATCCCGCTGGCTGAGATGATGATTCCAGCACGGCTGTCCTCATTGATGGCCTTCGACTCTTCGGTGCTTTGGGTATAAATGATTCCTGGAGGCTCCAGGGGATTCTCCCCTTCGGAAAGAAGCAGTTTTGCCTCTTCATCAAAATATTCAGAATTTCTCTTAAAGATTTCAGTGGCAGAAATGGCCAAGGGGCTGTCAATATAAATTGGCAGCAAAGGAATCAAGCCTTTTCTTAAAAATTCGCTCAGCGTGTAGATGACCTCTTGTGTCCGCTCTACCGCAAAGGCTGGGATAATGACCTTAGCCTGATGGGCGATCGCCTCCCGGACGATATGGAGTAATTCTTGCACCGTCTCTTCCCTGGACTTATGAAGGCGGTTCCCGTAGGTGGATTCGATAAACAGAATATCTCCTTCCCTGACCCAAGAAGGGTCTTTCAGAAAGGGTTGACCTAAATTTCCTAAATCCCCGGAAAACACCAATTTTTTCTTTTCCCCTCCTTCTTTCATCCATAATTCAATAATGGCCGAGCCAAGAATATGGCCTGCATCTTGAAAACAAACTTCCATTCCCTCCCCGAGCGAAACCACCTCCCCATAGGAGACAGGAGAGAAGGATTGAAGGCTCCTCTCCACATCCTGAAGGGAATAAAGAGGGGAAATCTCTTCTCGTCCTGCCCTTTTCCCTTTCCTATTCTCCCATTCTGCCTCCATCTCCTGAATATGGGCACTATCCCGTAAAAGGATTTCACAAAGATCAACCGTAGCCTTGGTACAGATGATCTTTCCTCGGAAACCCTCTCTTACCATTTTTGGAATGAGACCACTGTGATCAATATGGGCATGGGTGAGCAAGATGATAGAAACGTCTTTAGGATGATAGGATCGAATATCCCGATTCCTCTCCTCGAGAACCTTTCCTCCTTGAAACATCCCACAATCCACCAATATCTTCTGAGATCCTCTTTTGATCAGAATCGCAGAACCTGTCACAGTTCGAACACCACCTAAAAATTCGACTCTCATCCTTAACCTCACCAAATCGTTATTCAAAACGACTTATCGAAACCTCTGAAAAAGTATTTAAAACGAGTTTTATAGACTGGGGAGGTGGGGTGGAGAGGCATTCGAAGGGTTTGGAACCCTACCTCCCCAGTCTTTCTATGACTTTTTCAGAGCTCTCTTATCGAAACATTGACTTTGAACTCCATTTTAACTAATATAAAAATCTCAATTTATCAATCATCCTTATCTAAACACGGGGAGGAAGAGATGGTCAGTAAACAGTATCTCATTGATGAGTTGACGGTAAAAGATACCTGGAGGATGTTTCATATTATGGCCGAATTTGTAGAGGGATTCGAAGCCCTTGCTGAATATCATCCCGCGGTGAGCATCTTTGGCTCTTCTCGAGCGAAAGAGGAAGATGAGATCTATCAAAAGGCAGAGCGGATAGGCCAGCTTCTCGCAGAGAATGGATTTGGAGTCATTACAGGGGGTGGGCCAGGGGTCATGGAAGCAGCAAATAAAGGTGCCGCGATGGTCGGAGGGAGATCGATTGGGCTGAATATCGAACTCCCCTTAGAACAAACCCCTAACCCTTATACCAATATCAAACTAACTTTCCATTATTTTTTTGTACGAAAGGTGATGTTCATCAAGTATGCGGTTGCCTACATTATTCTTCCGGGAGGCTTCGGAACGTTCGATGAACTTTTTGAGGCGATCACCTTAATTCAAACCCACAAGATCAAGCCTTTCCCGGTCATTCTTGTGGGTTCAGAGTACTGGAAGGGTCTTCTCGATTGGATAAAAGGAGTCGTTTTAAAAGAAGGGAAAATTTCTCCCCAGGATCTTGAGATTTTTCAATTGATCGATGAACCGGAAGAGATTGTGAAAACGATCAAAAGGACCGTGATCGTTTAAATCCTTAGAAATCTTTCCACCTTCAATGGTTGAGATGATGGACGTCATCGACGACGTAATAGGTCAGGAGGGTGGTTAACTCGATCAATTTCTGTTCTTCTTCTTCAGGAAGATAGCCTAAAGACTCGCTGCGACAGATGGCTTCCCAGCGTCGAAGAGTCTTTCGTATCGAATGTTGATTGGACCCGGAGATCCAGAGACTTACCCTTTGACTTAATATTCTTGCGTATCTTCGAATCAGCCTCCAGGCAGGCAGAAGCCTTCGACGGTGGTCTCTGGATGGAGTAAAAAGCTCGTTCATATCCTTCAAATATTCCTGGAGTTCCTGATCCAACATCTCACCATCGAGCCCATACCATTCCGAAACGGTATCCTCAATGGTCGTGTACTCCCCTTCTCTCTTCTTTTTTAGATTGATCGGTTCTTCACCCGCGATCTCTCTCATCACCTGATCCACATAGTAAAGTTTTTCTAAGGCATTGGGCCAGGTTCGGTACCTCTCTCTCCAATTGGAGCGAGGAGCGAGCCAGATCGCAAACGTCTCAGCCCAATCCTCATCGGGATGCTTCTGGGCATAATGAGGGTCTCCTAAATAGTGAAGATGACGAACATAACTTTTCGACCATGGGTTGACTCGGGAGAGATAACCGTCACGATATTTTTTATTAAAATTTCCAAAGGTAGCTTCCCAATCCTTTCTTCTCCAAAGTTGATAACCATAATTGATCGCATGCCCCACCTCATGGCGAAGCGTTTTAATGATCTCTTCATTTTTTAAAACTTCTCCCTCCAATTCCCTCAATTCATTTTTTGCATAATAAAAAGGGATACTGATGGATATCGTTTTATTGACACATCCCCATTCATTTCCAAAATAAAAGTCTGGCCAAAGGAGGAGGCGATGGTTTTTTAATTCTTTTTTCAACCGCCTGAGAAGGGGACCAAGGCTTTCCTCTACATCCAGTTCTAAATCACATATTCGAGTCGTTAAAAATTTTTGATATTGAATCTCATCCATAGAAAAACCCTCGTAAGGAATCGGTCAAATAATATAATATGGATCTTTTTTCAGTTCAAAATAAAATTTTCACAATTAATTCATTAATTATATCCAATAGTTATAAATTTAAGATTTCTTTCTATTTTTACGTTTTTCAATGACTACAGAAAATATTAAATACTTTAAGTTTTCAAATAGTTGGATAACTCGTGGAGATTTGTTATTTGGTCTGTGAAAATAGAAAATTTTAATGTAATATTAATAAGTAACATCTCCTAACCATGGAGGAAGAGATGGATGTTTATGTTTCGGGCGTAGGATTGACGAAATTTGGAAAGTCCAAAGAATCCCTTGAAAGAATAATGGCGGAGGCCGCTGGGTTAGCCCTCAAGGAGGCACAACGGGAAAAAGTGGATGCTATTTTTATTGGCGTCATGAATGTGGAAGAATTTGTAGGAGAGTCCAATTTTGCCACTCTTCTTGCAGACACGATCGGTTTAACAGGGATCCCTTCAACTCGTGTAGAAACCGCCTCTTCCACAGGGGCAGGGGCTTTTGAAGCCGGTTTTTATGCCTTGGCCTCAGGCTACATGAAGAATGTATTGGTGCTTGCAGGAGAGAAGATGACCCACCTCCCCACTTCCAAAACGACACGAATTCTTTCAGGGGTCATCGACCGAACAGAACGAAGATACGGAGCCACCATGCCCGCCTTTGCGGCTATGATTGCCCAACGATACGCCCATGAATACCAACTCTCTATCTCTAAACTCGAAGAGATTCTGGCCCAGGTCGCTATAAAGAATCACGCCAATGGGGCTCTCAATCCCTATGCCCAGTTCAGAAAACCTATTACGAAAGAGGACTATCTGAGCAGCCAGATTATCTCTTATCCATTGCGTTTATATGATTGCGCCCCCATTACAGATGGAGCCGCCGCTCTCCTTCTGACTTCGGAACCCACTTCGATTAAGGTCACGGGGATAGGCCATGCTACGGATACCCTTGCCGTAAGTCACCGGGCCTCCTTAACTTCTTTCAACTCTACTAAAGAAGCGGCTCTGAAGGCCTATCGAATGGCTCAACTCAACCCCTCAGAGATTCACTTTGCAGAAGTTCACGATGCCTTTACTCCTTTCGAAATTATCGGAACAGAGGATTTAGGTTTTTTCCCCCCAGGAAAGGGATGGAAGGCCCTGGAAGAGAAAGTCACCCAGCTCCGGGGAAGACTTCCGATCAATCCTTCGGGAGGATTGAAATCAAGGGGCCATCCTGTTGGGGCCTCGGGGCTTGCCCAACTCGTCGAGATTGTTTTCCAACTCAGGGGAGAAGCTGGAGAGGGAAGACAATTGGAGAAAGCAGAGATTGGATTAGCCCAAAGCATTGGAGGATTGGGAAACAATAACTTTGTCATCATTCTTGAGAGGAGTGATCGAAAGAAGGTCTATGGAAAGGGCTGGAGGCCAGAGTATCAACCTGAGATCCAAACCGTTTCAAAACCCAATCTCCCTCGACCCTCCGAAGGGATGGGGATTCTCGAGACCTTTACCATTCTTCATCATCCTCCCGAAGGATTTCGCTCCCCCCTCGCCCTTGGATTTATCAACCTCAAAGGAGGGGGAAGGATCATGGCCTGCAATCCGGAATATAAAAATCCCCACTCCTTAAAAATAGGAAGAAAAGTTCTTTTTGAGTCCCGTGAAGGCCTCTATGTCTTCTATCGATTAACCCTCTGGAATCGCCTGAAGTTATGGTTAAAAATGGGAAAAAAGAGCTAAGGAGAAATAATCCGTGCGATCTGCCCGGCATAGATCACAATATATCGCATGGCAACCCCCCCGATCAGGATCGAAGTAATGATCACGCCAGAAATCCATGAATTGTGCTCTCGCAATTCTTTGTGGGCGATATAATGAGGAATCAATTCATAGACTTCAAGGGAAAGGGGAAGAACGATTCCTACTGCAACGACAAAGAACCAGAAGAGGAAGGAGGAGTCCCCCTAAGAAGATTCTCTCAAACAGCTTCTGAATGAATCCCCTTCGTTCCATGGTTTTGGTCTTCCAACTTCCCTATTTCATAATGGATGAAACGATCGAGCATCTCAATCAAACCGAGATAAAAAGGATGGGCATGGCTCTTGATACATGCCTCTTTCAAAGAAGGGATCCAATCCAAATGATCCTTTAAAAATTGATCGATCTCATCCTCTGCCTCTCCCTGAGAGTAAAGGAAGGATAGAAATTCCAATTCGATGGCCAGATGGTCTGGAAGGTCCTGAAAAGGGGCTCTCACTTCCAACCCATATGCTTGGAAACTCTCTTTTCCTTCTTATCCCATCCTTTCGTTTATGAGAGGCCCCTGTGGGGCAAACCTTTACACACGGAGGATTGTCACAATGCTGGCACTGAACAGGTAAAAATTCCCGGGTATAGTTTGGAAATACTCCGTACTCTCGTTCTTCGAGATGATTATAAGCCTCCTTCTCTTCCAAGCCATTCTGGTTATGGCAGGCGACCCGACAGGCATGGCTGCCCACACATTTCGTCTCGTCAATCACCATTCCATAACGTGGCATTTTTCTCACCCCTTCTTCTCTTCTTTCGTGACCTGGACAATGATTTCGGAGGCCATCACGTGTCCAACCGTTGGATCAAAATAGATGGGGAGAAAATCATTATAGGAAAGGCCCACATCATAAGCTCTTTTTATTCATCCACAGGCGAATTAAATCATATCGATAACTCAAAGCCATCAGGACCGGTTGGTTGGCAGTCATGGAATGGGTATGGATGGCCTGCTTTCCATGGAGTAGCCGAAAGGATCGAGGGTCTTTTGGATCAGGGGAAACCAAGGGTTCTTCCCATCTGGGAATGGGAGGAATATCGAGACGATCTAAAGTCTCGCAAAAAATTTCCACCTTTTGATTTAGCCTCTACAATTTGTTTCACCTGACCAAGATCAATTCCTCCTGCAGGATTCCGCCCAATAATTACAGTATAACACGTCGATCCATGGGTAAAATAGTGGGGACTCCCCAAGGCATGCATCAAACTCAGGGCATAGAGATGATTGGGTTGAGGATAATTCACCCAGAAGATGCTCTGTGGACCATGTTGGAGTAGCAGGAGGTTAATCTTTTGGGCAATCTCTTGATAGGCCTGTTCCCATCAGGCGGTTTTTCTCCTTTTTTTATCTGGATAATCTTATGATTTCCTCAAGTTGTTTCAGATTAAAGGGCTTCACCAGATACCCAGAAATCCCTGCCTTCAAGGCTTCTTGCCTCAGATGGTCATCACTTTTCACCGTCATTAAAATGGAGATGAGTTTTGGATTTTGATTCATCCATCCTTTTAACAGCTCTAAAGCCTCCCCATCCGGCAGAGGTTCTCCACAGATCACCATATCAAAGGGGGAACTATTATAAAGAAATTCCCCTTCCTTTTTTGAATCGGCTGTCACCACTTTGCATTTCATTTGATTCTCAATGAAGAAAGAAAGAGACTGGCTTATTTGTCTGTCTTTTTCTACGATAAGAACTTTCATGATAATTATTATTTTATAAATAAAGAGAGCAAAGAAGGTGCCAACTCTCTTTTAGAAAAAGAGATAGAGACTTAGGTTTAAATTTCTTTTGGAATTCAAAGGGTTATTTTTAAAAAGTCGATCTTTTGAAGCAAGGGGGTAAATGGAAGGGAAACCAAACTCTATTTAATAAAAAGGCTAAATATAACAATGCGTAGAGGATAATCTATTGAAATGCCAGAAGAATTTTAATAATTGTCTGATTTTAAACATTCTGTTTGTAATCAAATATCTAAATCTCGCCCCGGCTTTTGATCCCATATTTTTCCATCCGGTAGAGAAGTGCAGATCGGGAGATGCCAAGAATTTTGGCAGCTTGCATCTTATTCCCCCTTTTCATCCTTAAGGCTTCGAGGATATATCTCTTTTCAATCTCCTCAAGGACAATTCCCTGGGGAGGAATGACAGGTCTAAAATCAACCTTTTCTTCTCGTTCCAAGAGAAAGGCAAGATGTTTTCGATCAATCGTCTCCCCTTTTTCAAGAAGGATGATTCGCTCTACTGTGTTTCGAAGCTCTCGAATATTGCCCGGCCAGGGATAGGAGAGAAGAATCTCTTCGGCTTCCTCTGAGAGATGAAGAAAATTCTTTTTAAACTGTTCATTAAAATAATTCATAAAAAACTTAAAAAGAGGAAGGATATCTTCTTTTCGCTCTCTCAAAGGAGGGATGGTCAGTTTGATGACATTTAATCTAAAGTAAAGGTCGTCTCGAAAATTCCCTTTTTTGACCTCGGCCTCTAAATCCTTATTGGTAGCAGCAATGATTCGAACATCTGCTTTTCGTTTCTCAACTCCCCCGACCCTGTAGTATTCTTTTCCTTCAAGGATTCGAAGAACCTTGACTTGGGCCGATAGGGGGAGTTCTCCCACTTCATCCAGAAAAAGGGTCCCCTTCTCAGCCGCTTCCACCTTTCCTATCTTACCTTTATCCAGGGCGCCTGTAAAGGCTCCTTTCTCGTATCCAAAGAGTTCGCTTTCAAAGAGGTCTTTGGGGATCGCCCCACAATTGATAGCAATGAAGGGAAAGGAAGAGCGAGGGCTTAAAAAATGGATGTATTCAGCCAAAAGCTCCTTTCCTGTCCCTGTCTCACCCTCGATCAATACGGTCGTTTCAGAGCCCTGAGCGACCTTTTGGGCCAATTCTAAGATCTCCTCCATTTTTGGGCTTACTCCGATCATTTCCCAAGTCCGGAAACGGTCCTGATACTGGGATCGGAGCCATTCGACCTCCTTCTTTAAACGAATTCGCTCCAATCCTTTCTTGATCAAATCCTCCAGTTGTTCCAGTTCAAAAGGCTTCACCAAAAAATCGAAGGCCCCCATCTTCATAGAGTTGACCGCCATCTCAATCGATCCCTGAGCGGTCATCATAATTACAGGAGTCTCTGGGGAGATCTCTTTGATTCTTCGCAAGACTTCATCTCCATTGATTCCCGGAAGCCAGTGATCTAAAAGAACCAGATCAGGACGCCCCCTTTGAAACTGTTCTAAACCTTCCTCTCCACTCGAGGCAGTCAGGACTTCATAATGAGAATCTTTCAGGGCGATTTCGAGAGAACCTCGAAGAAGAGGTTCATCATCAATGATTAAAATTTTAAACTCCATTTTCTTTTCTCACAGGAAGATAAATCGTAAAGATTGACCCGACTCCTTCCTCACTCTGGACCTCAATCGTCCCACCGTGAGCCTCGATGATCTTGAGGGTGATCGAAAGTCCCAGACCTGTCCCTTCCGATTTGGTGGTGAAAAAGGGGTCAAAAATCCTCTTCAGATGGGAAGCTGGGATTCCCACTCCAGTATCCTTCACCTCTACCCCAACCCTCTCCCCATCCAAAAAGGTTCGAAGGGTTAATCTTCCCCCCCTCTCCATGGCCTGAATGGCATTGAGAATCAGATTGATGAGGGCTTGCTGGATCTGATGCACGTCGATCCATACCTTTGGAAGCCCTTCTTCTTTCAAGAATTCTAAAGAAATATTGGCTTTTTTAAATTTGGTCTGAAACATGTTGAGGCTATCTTCGATCAGTGAATTGATCTGAGCTTCTCGAAATTCGGCTGGCTTCGGTTTGGCGAAATGGAGCATATCTTCAACAATCTTCTGAATCTTTTCAATCCCTTCCTCTGTACTCTCAAGAAGCCTCCTTTCTGTTTCAGAAAGATCTTTCCTTCTTAAAAGGATTTGGGTATTGATTTTTATCCCGGCCAAGGGATTTCGAAGTTCATGGGCCACCCCTGCTGTAAGCTCTCCAAGAGAGGTCAACCTTTCCGTAAGGAGGAGTCGTTCCTCCGCCCTCTTCATCTGGGTCACATCCTTGCAGATTCGCGTGACCCCAATGATTCTTCCTTCGGCATCTCGTAGGGGAGAAAGGGTCATGTTGGTGATGATCTCCCGACCTTCCTTGGTCTGTCTCCTCACCTCCACATTGGGAATCACTTCTCCTTTGAGGACCTTGGCCATTAATTCTTTCATCAATCTCTCTTCCTCTTCCTTTAATTTTTTGTCCTTAGGGTAGAGAAACTCCGAAACCTTTTGACCAAGGACTTCTTCCTTTCTGTATCCATAGATCCGCTCTGCCCCCTCATTCCAGTAAAGGACTCTCCCTTCGAGATCCACGACTGAAATGGCATCTCCTGCCTTCTCCACAATGGACTCTAAAAAATTCTTTGTCTCAATCAACTCTTTTTGAAGACGGACTTTTTCGAGCATCAAATGGAATCCCTGAAGGGCTCGGTTGGCTACAAATGGGAAGGCCTTGGCACACTCCGGAGATCGATTGATATAGTCAAAAACCCCTTCTTTCATTGCTTCCAAGGCCACCTTAGAATCTCCTTGAGCCGTAACAAAGATAGTCGGAATTCCAATTCCCAATCCATTGAATCTCCGAAGCCACTCCAGACCACTTCCATCCGAAAGCATTTGATCCAAGAGGAGGAGATCAAAATGTCCCTCTTGGAGTCTCCTCATACATTCCTCTCCCGAGGAGACCGTCTCAATCTGATAGGGATCATCAAGAACACGAAGGGACTCTTTGATCATCTCTATGAAATGGATATCTCCTTCGGCCATTAAAATCCGGATAGGCTGCTCCATTCCACACCTTCCTCCCTAATCAGAATACCCTATTTTGGTCTCATTGACAACCCTGAGGTCTTCTATTTATGATGGGATACATGATCACCTTTTTAGTCCTTTTCCTCCTCTCCCTTCCTCTTTTTGGTTTTGGAGGAAACCCTCACGAACATCCCTCTCAGGTCTGGAAGGTAGGGGATCGTCGATGGACGGTGGAGGAAGAACTCCTTTTTTCCAGATGGGTGGAGGAGAATATCGATGAGGACTTCTTCCTTCGATATCAAATCCCTGTCGATTGCGCCGATGTTCCTTATGCGGTTCGATGGATCTACGCCCGTATTGCCCACCTTCCGGCTGCGGCGACGACCAAGAATCATCAACTCATTGGGCACTGGTCTACCCACTGGGGACATCTTCCAACCCATTTGGAGTGGCATAAAGATCAGCGCTTCCGAAAGGCCCTTCTCCATATGCTTACCGAAACCACCACTCGGACACTTCCCATGGATACCTATCCCATCCGGATTGATCGGGACTCCGTAATCCCTGGGACGATCTTCTTTATCACCGAATCTCACTCGGGAGTGATCGGCCGAATTGTCCTTGACGGGAGCACGCTTCACCCCATCCAGACCTGGGAGGCGACGACTCCCGTAAAGCTTCAAAAACTAAACCTTAGAGATTTTTTAACCCCAAGACCTGAATCGACCATCTTTTCGGGAATTGTAAAGTTTCGCTGGCCCGTATGGGAGAACGGAAAATGGTCTTACCTTCCTCCGACTCAGCATCCCTTCTATTCTCTGGAACAATATTCCAAGGAGTTTACGGAAGGGCATTCTGACTTTGTCGAGGCCGTGGCTAAAAGGATCGATCCTACGATATACGACCCGTGGACAAAGGTGGAGAAACTGGTTGAAACCCTCACGGTCTATCTCATGGCAAGAATCCCCATCGTTCTTGAAGGCTATAAAAATTGCCGCAGAGGAAGATGTCCGGAAGGCTCTTCCCTATGGGAAATCTACAGCACCCCCGGCCGGGATGGAAGAATCACCCTGTTGATGGATCATCTCCATCAACTCATTGAATCCAATACTCTGGATCCCGAAGCCATTCGGAATAAGATGGAAAGCATTCTCTTCCCTATTGGAGAGGGTCTTACGGTCAGTTTTTATCACCTCTATCAGAACTATCCATGGCTCTCCCCCCATCCAGGAGATTCGATTGAAGCCCGGTGGGGACTCAAGAAATGTGAGATGATCCTTAAACAGATTCAATCGACCGAGCGCTCCATTTCGTTCATTGAGAGAACCTATCGAAAGAGAGATCCCCGATACGCTGACTTTGCTCTTCAGCAACAGCAGGAGATTCTCCGAAGATTAAAAGAGGAGTGGGGGAAGGCTCGATGTACCCCCTCCGAGCCCCCTCCAAAGAGAGAGGATCGAATTAAAAAGAAACGTTGAACGGAATCTTCTAATTCTTCTTTTCTTTATGGACGAGCTCCTCTATCTTCTGGAGCAATTCTTCTGCTTCGAAGGGTTTTGAGAAGAAGGCATCGGCTCCGACCCTCTTTCCAACCTCTTCAATCTCCTGAGGGGTTCTTCCAGAGAGAAGGATGATTGGAATATCCTGAGACCGAGGATCGGATTTTAACCTCTGGCACACCTGATAACCATCTATTCGGGGAAGCATAATATCCAAAAGGATCAACTCAGGCTTTTGTTGATAAGCCTTTTTTATCCCTTCCTCGCCATCCCCTGCAGTATGAACCTCATAGTGATGGGCCTCTAACCTCATCTTCAGCATATTGGAGAGGATGGGTTGGTCTTCAACAATGAGAATTCTCCTCTTTGGTTTTAAAAGTTTTGGAAAAGTGGAAGGATCTCTGGAAAAATGTTCTCGGGCCGTATGGAGGATTTCTTCCCAGGACTCCCGGGAAAGCTCCTCGATCGACTGAATCAGAGTATCCGCACTTTGCTTCCCGTTGGAGAGCAACTCCCTCTGCTTCTCATTCAATTTCCCGGGAATCTCATCTAAAACCAGAGAAAGACTCTCCTTAATGATGGCCAGAGGGGTTCGAATAATATGGGAGATCATTCCTAAAAGTTCATAGGTCAGAAATTCTAATTCGTATCCCTGAAGTTCCTCTCCTCTGTGTCCAATCCCCATGGAAAGAGGGTCTCTGTTCTTCACCTTCTCTTCCTCTTTTCTCAAAAGCTCTTCTTTGATCGATTTGAGTTCCTCTTCTTTTTCGAGTAGTTTCTCCTTCAACCTTATCAGTTCATCCTCATGGATGGAAAGAGAAGGCTTCAGGATTTGGAGGAAATGGGAAGAGGTGAGTCTCTCTCCGATCAACCTATTCAATTGCTCTATAGATTTCATGGCATGCCTCAATAGAGCAAAGCAGTTGTCACAATTCGAACCGACCAATTTATCGAGGATGATACTTGCCCCTTCACGAATGACCATGATCTCATTTCTGAGGTCGTGTCTCACGGAAGAAAGGTAGGCCTCTATCTTTTCATCTTCTCTCATTCTAAGGAACCTCCCTTTGGAATTTGAGTCAGCGCCTCTTTACAAGTCTTTAAAAGAACCCCCACCGTAATCTCTTCACAAAATTCGACCTTTTCCTCCTTCGGCCTTTTTTCCAAAAGCCGAAGGGCATTTCTTAACATCCGAGAGGCCTCCCTTCTTCTTTCCTTCCGAAGGTAGAGCATTCCAAGATGGAAATAGACAATGGGAGCACGGGGCGAAAGATAAAGAACTTTTTGAAATTGACCTTCGGCCTCATCCAAACGGTTAGAACTTAGAAACAGGATTCCTAAAAGATGGTGGGCCTCTGCGGCCGTTGGATCCTCTTGAACCATCTTCTTCAGAAGATCGGCCGCCTCCTGATAGTGTCCTTCATTCGCCAGTTGAGAGGCAAGGGAAAGGGTGGAACGGACCCCGGGATGAGGAGATGGAGCTTTCCTCTCCGAAGCTTCTCCGGCTTTCGGAGAAAGGTCCTCTGGGGCTTTGCCGGGGACCCTTTTTCGATAGATAAAGGTCTGGGGAAAGACCAGGGTCTCGAATTGGTGATCCATTTGCCAAAGGATTTCGGCGTGACCGAGAAAAAGATATCCCTCGGGTTCAAGACAATGATAAAAGCCTTCAAGAATCCTCCTCGCACTTCGCTCATCGAGATAGATCAAGACATTACGACAAAAGAGAAGATCAAGATTCTGCATCCTCTCGTCCGTGAAAGGATCTTTTGACAAATTATGAGTTTCAAATTGAACCATCTCTTTTATCTCCGGATTTAGACTGAAGCCAGACCCTTCGCTTTTGAAATATTTTTTTAAGTAGGGCTGAGGTAGAAAAGCCAGATGTTTCTCCTCATAAATTCCTCTTTTTGCTACCGCTAATCCCTTCCGATTGATATCTGTCCCTAAAATGGAAAGACGCCACTGAGAAGGAGAAGGAAGGATTTCCCGGAGGGCGATGGCAAGACTATAGGCCTCATCTCCGGTGGCACAGCCGGCAGACCAACAACGAATCTCCTTTTCCCGAGACCTCTCCTTTCGACGAACTATCTCGGGTAAAATCGATCCCATCAGAAGATCGAATTGGGCCTTATTTCTAAAGAAATGGGTCTCCTTCACAGTAATGAGATCGATCAGTTCTCTGAACTCCGAGGCCCCTTCGGGATGGTATTTAATAAAATGATAATATTCCTGGGGGGATTGGAATCCCCTTTCCTTCAATCGGATAAAGAAAGCAGGCAAGAAGAATGGGTTTCGTCCCTGATCCAATCGAATCCCACAGACCTCTAAAAAGAGACTTTCAAAAAGATTGAGATCTTCCTTGGACAAAGATAATGGTGTGGTCATTTTCATCCTACTTAAATCGAATGATCCTCACTCGGGGTCAAAATCCTTTCGGGATTGAGTAAAGGGATCATTCGCCCCCCGATCTGAGCGATTTCCGAGACGAGTTCCTTCCCACTGAGTGTAGAGAGGACCCCCGGAACGGGGAGAATCTTTTCCTGAGGAAGAGAGAGGATCTCTCCCAGTTCTTCCACCAGTAAACCAAAAACTCTTCTCTTGATTTGACAGACGATCATCTTGCGATCAGGGTCTTCTGATTCTTTTAAATTCAGTCTCCTCCTTAAACTCAGGAGGGCAATGAGGTGCCCTCTCAGATCCGTAACCCCCTCCATCCATTCCGGAGTGTGGGGTATAGACCTGACCTCTTTCACCTTTACGACCTCTCGGATATAAGAAAGATCCAGTGCGTACTCCTCTTTTGAAATTCGAAAGATTAAAAATTTCCTCTCGCCTTCCTTTTCATAACAAAATCCATTCGCTTCGGAATTATTTTTCCCTTTCCTTCCTATCATGATTTCGTTTAATGGATGAGGGAGAGAAGCTCCTCTGCAATTTTTTCCAGAGAAAGGACTTGATCCACAGCCCCTGTTTCAATGGCCGCATGGGGCATTCCGAATACCACACAACTCTTCTCATCCTGAGCAATCGTCTTCCCTCCGAGCTGTTTGATGGCTTTAATTCCCAGGACTCCGTCCTTTCCCATTCCCGTCAAGATGATCCCAATGCTTCCTTTTCCATACATCCTGGCTACCGACTCCAGCAATATATCGCCCGATGGCCTGTGTCCGTTCGTTGGAGGTTCATCGGACAGACTGATCCTTCCTCCCTCCACCACTCTCATCTGAAAATGGTCGGGGGCAATATAGGCCACTCCAGCTTGGATGATCTCTTGATCTTCGCCAACCTTTATCCTGATCTTACATTCCTTGTTTAGCCAATCCACCATCCCCGGCAGAAAACCACTGGCTATGTGCTGGACAATCACGATCCCGCAGGGAAAATTTTCAGGAAGAGGTTTCAGGATTTTTAATAAAGCCTGAGGCCCTCCGGTTGAGGCGACGATAGCCACCATTCTATGGGAGGCTCCTCCTTTTGTTTTTTTAGGCAGGATCTCCCTTTTCTCTTCTCGAAATTTGAGAAGAGTTCGATCCAGAGGTTTTACCCGAGTCAGGCTTTTTATCTTCTCAATGAGCTCCTCCCCTGATCTTCCTTCTCCTTTTGAAATCAAATCCCTCTTGTCCATCACATCCAGGGCCCCCCAGGAAATCGCTCGAAATACCTTCTCCATCCCTGTCTTAAAGACCGAAGAGGAGACAATGAGAATGGGTATCGGATACCGGGTCATCACTTGCCGGGTGACCTCCACCCCATCGATCACAGGTAAGTCCATATCGAGGGTCATGATATCGGGTTTAAGATGGGGAAGAAAATCCAATGCCTCTTTTCCATCCCTGGCCACCCCAACGACCAAAATGTGTGGATCATTGTTGAGAAGGGTCACAAGGATTTTACACATCAGAGGGGAATCTTCGACGACGAATACTCGGGTTATCTTTGGTTCTAAAGAGTCCATTTTTATCCTATCAATCGGTCGATCGTCTCCAGCAAATGGGTTTGATCAAAAGCCCCTTTCACAAGATAGGCCGAAGCCCCCACCTCCATCCCTCTTTTCCTGTCCTCCTCTCGTTGAAAGGAGGTGAGGATGACAAAAGGAATATCTTTATGGACCTCACTTTTTTTGAGCGTCTGACAGAGTTCAAATCCATCCATTCTTGGCATCTCGATATCGCTCAGGATGAGGTCATAGGAGTTTCGGGTAATCTGATTCAAAGCATCTAATCCATCCACGGCTGTATCGACCAAGTATCCATGATTTTCAAGGATACTCCTTTCCAGTTCTCGGGTAGAAAAAACATCCTCGACCACCAGGATCCTCCCCTTTCTTTGAGTGGATTCAGGAGAGGGAATTGTCTTTGGGAGATAGGAGACCGGATAGGATCGATAGGCCAAGAGGTCTTCTACATCCAATACGAACACCACTTCTCCATCTAACATCAACACCCCCCCGCTGATAAATTTTGCCTTTCCTAAATGTCTCCCGAGGTTCTTTATGAATACCTCTTCATCCCCAAGCACCTCATCCACTATAAGACCCGCCTCTCTTTTAAAGTTGGTCACGACCACGACCCAAAGCCTCTTTTCTTTTCCTTTGGAGTCTTCTCGAATCTCTTTGATTCCCAATAGGTTCCTTAAATCTAATAGAGGAAGGAGACGGCCTTCGAAGGAAAAGGACATTCTCCCATCGAGGGTTGAAATAGCCTCTTGCCCCATTCGGATAACTTTTATAAGGGATGGCAGAGGGATAAAGAAACGCCTCTCCCCCACTCGGACCAGAAGGGCTCGAAGAAGAGCGATCGATAAGGGTAGAGAAAGGGTGAATCGAGTTCCTTGACCTTTCTGAGTTTCTATGGCCACCCTACCGCTCAACTGACTTATTTCTTTCATGACAATATCAAGCCCCATCCCTCTTCCAGAAAGCTCCGTAACGCCTGAGCTCGAGGAGTAACCGGGGGTGAAAACCAGATTCAATATCTCTCTTTCTGTCATCCTTAAAAGTTCCTCTTCCCTGAGAAGCCCTTTTTTTAAGGCATTCGCTTTGACCTCCTCCAGATCGATCCCCTTCCCATCATCTTCTATGGATAGGACAACTCGATCCCTCTCATTTCGGGCCGAAATTTTAATGGTTCCCTCCCTTGGTTTTCCCATGACTTCTCTTTTCTGGGGCTCCTCAATCCCATGATCAATGGCGTTGCGTAAAAGATGGATCAAGGAACTTTTGATCCTCTCGATGACCTTTTTATCCAATTCGGTCTCCTCCCCTGAAACGAGCAGACGGATCTCCTTCCCCAGTTGGGAAGCCATGTCTCGGACCATTCGGGGGAAACCTTCAAAGATCGTTGAGAGAGGGATCATCTTAAGCTCCCTGGCCTTAGTTTGTAATTGGTCAATAATGGGATCAAGGTGAAAGGTTTCGGAAGAAATCTGTTCATACAATCTTTGGAACTCCTCTCTCAGTCTCTCCAACTGAGCTTCCCATTGGCTGAGGAACGAAATCCAATCCCTTGATGAAGCGAGACGATCTTCTTTCATTGCCTCTTTAAATTTCGAGATCCTTCTCTGAACCTCTTTCATCGACCTTAAAATCCTCTTCATTTGAGAGACCCGGGCCGAAGATTTCATCCTTTGGATAACCACCTCCCCGATTAAATAAAGGAGCCTATCCAATCGACTTAAGGAAACCTTTAAAAACGCTTCACTCGGTTCCAAAGAGGATGAACCTTCTCTTTGAGTGAGGGGAAGGGTTTCCGGCTTGTATGGACCCCGTTCTTTATCCACCTTGTTTCTTGAGAGGCATGACTCTAAACCTTCCTTGACCTCTGAAATGTCTATGGGGGGGCTATCTCTGTCGAGGATTCTCTCTAAAAGGATTCGAAGGGTATCAATCCCTCTGAGCATTTGCTCCATCGAATAGGAATCGAAAAAGATCTTTCCAGAGGAAATGGCCTCCAGGACATCTTCCATCCGATGGGTCAGGTCTTGGATATCAGTAAACCCGAAAACCCGAGCAGCCCCTTTGAGGGTGTGGACCTCCCGGATAAGGCGGCGGAGAAGCTCTTTATCCCCGGACCTTCTTTCTAATTCGATCAGCCCGTTTTCGAGTTGGGTAAGATGTTCTTCGCTTTCGATCTTGAAAATAGTGAGGAGATCTTTTAACTCGGACATACCCTCGATCTCTTTTTAGTCTCTCCTTTCTGTCGAAGGACTTTCTGTAATGGCCTTCTTTAACTCCTCGGATAACTGATTGAGTTGAAAAGCGGATTCTGCCATTTGACGAGTAGAGGAGACAAACTGTTTGGTTACGGAATCGATTTCCCTCATGGCCTGAACGACCTGCTCCGAAGCAATCCTTTGCTGTTGGGTGGCAATCGAAATCTCCTTTGCAGATCTGGCCGTCTCCTCCATCATCTCCAGTCCCTTTTTGACCCATTTCGTGGAGTCTTCCATGCTCATAATGGAAGCATTGGTTTCTCCTTGGATCTCCTGAATGAGTTGACGAATCTCTTCGGTCGCCTCAGAAGAACGTTCGGCCAGCTTTCTGACCTCCTGGGCCACCACAGCAAATCCCCTTCCGACCTCCCCAGCCCGAGCCGCCTCGATGGCCGCATTGAGGGCCAGAAGATTGGTCTGGTCTGCAATTTCATCGATGAGCTTTGTGATGTTTCCGATCGATTGGGATTTCTCTCCCAGAGAGAGGATCTTCCTGGAGGTCTCATTGACTTTTTGATCCATCTCCTTCATCCCGGCTAAGGTCTCTCCTGCCAGCCGAGCCACATTTTCTGCATTCTTGGCAATATGGGTCGCTGTGGTGCTTAGCTCTTCGATCGTGGTGGTCACTTCGCTGATCCCCGTCGACTGTTCTGCCGCCCCCGTGGCCTGGGCTTCGGATGCAGCACGGATCTGAGCGGAGGAGGTACTGATTTGAAGGCAGGCATTTCGAAGGTGCTCGATCATTCGTTTCATCTCCTCATAGGCCTTCTTAAGATCCGAGATATCTCGAACGATTCCTCGAAACCCGATGGGTTCTCCTGAAGGATCCTTCCTTAAAGAGATCGACACCTCTACCACTTTTCGAGTTCCATCCCTTCGGACGAGTTCGTAATCACATCCTCCTCGGGCGAGCCGTTGACTATACACGTGATGAAAGGCTTCGAAGACCCTGCGGGCATTCTCTTTGTCCAGAAACTGTCGATCGTTCATCCGAAGCATCTCTTCCTTGGTATATCCATGGATTCGGCACATCGAATCATTGACAAAGGTGAAGTTCCCCTGAAGGTCTGTCTCATAGTATCCCTCTTCGATACTCTCAAGGATGCTCCGATATTTTTCCTCGCTTTGACGAAGCGCCTCCTCGGAGAGCTTTCGTTCGGTAATATCTTTGATCGTCCCTTTGTAGCCAATGATCTCTCCCTCTCGATTCTTCCTCGTATTGACAGTGAGGAGGGCATAGATCTTGCTCCCATCCTTCTTTTTAAGTTCTATTTCCATATCCTTCACATAATTTTCTCTCGCCATGATCTCCTGGAATTTCTTTCGATCTTCAGGGTGGTAATAGGTTTCCACGACGTTGGTCTTCATAAGCTCTTCTTTATTTTCATACCCAAAAAGCTCAACCATCGCCTCGTTGAGGTCCACAAATCTTCCGTCGGTCGTGGTGATGAATAAGGGTTCTTTGGATTCATTGAAGAGAGTTCGATACTCCTTTTCTGACTCTTCAAGGGCCTGCTCCATTCGCTTTCGCTCCGAAATGTCACGAACCACTCCCCGAAACCCGATAGGAGTTCCCGAACCATTCCTTCTTAATGAGATCGAGATCTCGACAAATCCTCTACTTCCATCCCTTCGAAGGATCTCACATTCTGATTTTCGGACAGGCTGTCCGGTCTGAAACACGTGATGGTAGATCTGAAAGAGCTTCTCGGCACTTTCGGGGACTAAATATTGTCGTTCATTCATCCCCATGAGCATCTCTTTGGGATATCCGAGGAGTTGACACATGGACTCATTGAGAAAGGTAAAATTTCCTTTCAGGTCCATTTCATAAATCCCATCGTCGATGGTTTGAAGAATCTCCAGAAGCCTCTCGGATTCTTTAAAGGGCCTCCTTTGCTCTTTAGAAAATACTCCAAACAGAACGCTCTTCATCTCTTCCCTCACTCCCTTTCTCTAAGAGTTTTTCAACATGAACTAAACCCACCCATCTCCCCTTCCATCTCCATACCCCTTCTAAAACCCCTTCCATCTCCTCTCGAGGGAGATGGGGAAGGGGTTCCATCTGATCGATCGGGATCTCAACGGAATCTAAAACCTCATCGACTAAAACCCCGGTCTCTATGGATCCTGATTCCACCACGATCATCTTGGTTTCCTCCACTCCTTCGTCTTTTGGAAGACCAAGGGCCCCCTTTAGGTCCGTCACGGATAGGATATTCCCTCTGAAATGGGTCACTCCAGAAATCCACGGGGGTCCGAAAGGAAGGGGGGTGATTTTGGGCCTTTTTAAAATCTCTTTTATTTTTGAAATCTCTATGCCGTAATACTCACGATGGAGTCGAAAGACAATCCACTGACGTTTCTTCTCCTGAACCTCCTTATCTACATATAGCTTGGTCCCCTCATGGAGGATCTCCTCAAGAGACACCCAAGATTCATCCTTCTCTTGTTTCAATTCTTGGCTCTCCACCTCTCCCTCCATTTAGGGATCCACCCCTCTCCTCTTGATAAAATCTTTAATCCTTCTTACCATTTCCTTCCCTTCCAAGGGCAAACAGAGATATCCATCTCCTCCTGCCTTTTGGGTGAGGGAGTTCAACTTCTCTTCGTCTTGTGCGGAGATAAAAACAATGGGTAGAGAGGGATCTCCATTTTTCAGAATCCGACAAACCTCATCTCCCCTCATTCCAGGGAGTTGAACATCTAATAAAATGAGGTGATATCGATTCTTTTGAATCTCCTCAATCCCTTCCTCCCCGGTCTCCACGGTTTTTACCCCATAGCCTTCCGCCTCGAGTCTGAACTTCAGCATCGCATTAATCGATGGGCTATCCTGAATGATGAGGATTTGATCCATCCGTTAATTCTTTTTTCCAGCAAGAAAATATCTGGCAATATCAATATGATATTTCATAGGGTCCAGAGTCTTGAGGATACTCCTCCTGTATCTCCCTTTCTCATCTCTCTCCATGAGGTCAGCCAATGTCACCCGTTCTTTTCGATCCCCTCTTTTCTCGATTAACAGGACTTGAGGCCGATCCAGATGCTGAGGATCTGGATTCGTCTTATAAACAATCCCCATCTCTTTTGTATCCAGGAACACGAGGGACCCAATGGGGTAAAGCCCAATCACTCCGATAAATATTTTCAAAAGAATAGGATCATAATGGGTGGTCTGTTCCCTCAGCAGAAGGGCTAAGGCTTGCTCAGGGGTAAAAGGAATCTTCTTGTAAATCCGGGGAGTGGTCATTGCATCGTAGGCATCAGCAATTTGAATGATTCGGCCAAAAAGGCTGACCTGTTTTTTCCTAAAGAGTTTGGGGTAACCCGTGAGGTCATTCTTGAGATGATGATCAAAGATCCCTATCACCATTCTCGGGTTGATCTCTCCCAACTGTTTTAGGTTCAACACAATCTCAACGCCCACCAGGGGATGTTTTTTCATGATTCCCCATTCCTCTTCATCCAAGGGGGCTGGTTTATTTAACACCTCGAGAGGGATCCTGGACTTTCCAATATCATGAAGCATCGCTGTAATCCCTAATTCGCTCAATTCATTTCGAGTGAGTCCCAACCGTCTTCCGATGGCTAAGGCATAGATCGCTACGTTGACAGAATGGTTGAAGGTATATTCATCGTAGTTTTTAATGGTCGCCATTCCGAGCAGAATCGATTCGTCCTCCATGATCAGGTGAACGGCTTTTCTGACCAGTCGTTTGAGCCTTCGAATATCCGCAGAGGGTTTTCCTTTAATTTGGGTGAATACCTCTTTGATGGTTCCTATGCTCTCAAAAAACACCTTCTTCCCTATCTCTCGAGAATCCTCCTTTTTCGTGAGCTGACCTTCCTCTTGTTCGATCTCTTCCAAGGGATGGATTTCGATAGAAAAAATCTGCTTTGCCTTTAAACGTTCCCACAAACGATCTGCATTCTCCTTCTCCCCCTCTTCCAGACCCATAAGAAGGTAAATGAACTCCCTCAAAGGAGCCTCTTCGATCAGGGCCTTGAAATGGACCTCCCCGATTCTCCTTTTCTTTAATTGGGTGAGGAGATACTTATAGCTATTGAAACCTTCCACGGAATATCGAAGTCTCTGTTCATTGAGATAGAGGTCTTCTCCAAAAATTTTTAAGCGGAGGTTTCCTTGCTGGTAAATGAACGTGTTGATCGCTTCGAGACACTCCTGGGCAAATTGATGAAGGGCAATATTTTTAGAGTCGTAGATTTGAGAGACTCTCATGAGGACGTGGAGTTTCGTCAGAAGATGGGTTCCCAATTTTGACAGATCCTTTTCCCATTCTCCCTTTGTAATGGAGGCCTCTTTGGAAGTCTGTGGGGTGAATGGGGTCATTTCCATCGGGTTCTCCTTTTAATGAATCGATTGAGCCATAGAGGCAACCTTCTGTTTCCCCTGGGTCTTGCTCAAGACTTCGTCTCTTTCCAAGAGTTGAAGGGTATGAGTGGCACAGAGTCGCATCTCCTCCCATTTTTCCTTCTGGAACCATCTCTTCTTCTCAGCCATCTTTTTTAACATGGGAATGACCTCCGGAGAGCCAGTTTCTCCCAGGGCCCTGAAAAAAGCAATTTTCTCTTCATAGTCTCGTTTTAAGAACTCCTTAGAAAGTACAATTTCACTCAGGATTTTGAAGGCCTCCTCTTTCGCCACTTTGGCAAAAAGAAGCGAGGCTTTAGCACGAATCTCAGGGATAGGGTCTTCGAGAAATTTCTGAATCAGCCCTCTCCCTTTCTCGCCAAATCTTTTAAGTAACTGGAGGGTCTCCTCTCTCACCTTGGCCTCTGGATGGGAGACCCAACTTTCTAAATACAAGGGAGTGGAGGGATCACCGATCTTTCCAAGGATATAAATAAGATGAGAGATCAAAAAGGGGTTGTTCTCTTTTAAGAAAGGGAGAAAAGGCTGAATCTCTCCCTGGGAGAGCTCCACGAGGCGATCGCAGATCATTTTTCTCCACTTTCCCGATTCAAGGCTACCTAAAAGATGATAGAGAGGTTCTATGGCCTTCTTCGATAGAAGTTGAAGATATTGAAGAACCCATTCCGATCCCATCTCCCCGGCTTTCAAGATGATGTCTTTGAGGAACGCGGCGGAACGGGGAGTAGAAAAAGCTTCAAGGATTTGACGGACTGCAAAAATCTGTTTGTCCTTCAATACTATTGTCTCAAGGGTCTCGTTAAGTCTTCTCAATATGAATAAGGCTTGCTGAATCTTCCCCCGTTCGAAAAAGGAACGGATGGTCCGCTCAAAGTAGGAGATCATATTTTCATAAGCACTTACATCCTCCCCGAGATGAAGAAGGATCTCAATCAGATTCTCAATTAAATGAATCAGGTGTTCGGGGGCTCTTTCCTCCTGAAGTTCCCGATTGATTTCCTCAAGTTCAAAGGGAGTAAGCTCACAGGCCTGGGCCAAGGATTGACCGGGTTTGGGGTTCAAGAGTTGCCTCAACCTCTCCCTCTCGAAAGGAGGAGTCTCTTTTCCCATTTCAAAGGAAGTCGAATCTTCGAATCCATTTCCATGGAAACCTCTGAACTCTAATCGTGCTATAAACTCCTCTTCGCTCCCAGGAACCCAGTGAGTCTCTCCATCTAAAAAATCATCGACGATCGTGAAGTGGATATGAGGAAACTCCTTTTCCCAAAGGAGGGTAACCAGATCGTCCTCCATTCGGTTCACCGTTTCACTCTTTTTCACGATATGGAGAAAATCCATTATTTCTTTAAATTCAACTCCGCGAAGAAATTTTAATTCCCGGATTCCATCTTTAAAGAAGAAAAAGGCTAAACTCTCTTTGATATCCTGATTTTCATAAATGACTTTTCCGCAATAGAAGAGTCGCCCTTCTCCAACCTGGATGGAAAAGGAGTCGAACTCTTCAAAATAGAGATCGAAATCCTTCTTTAGACGCTCCAGGAATTTATTAAGGATGGGGTGATTGGGTTCATAAAGGCGAAAGGATTTTAGGGTTTGAAGAAGGGTTTGAATCAATGCCCTCGTGGCCTTGACCGATCTTTCTTCAATCAAATCCTCTTCTCTTTCTAATCGCTCAATTAATTTTACTTGACCTTTGATCTCTTTTCTTGCAGTTTCTCTTTTCTCCATTAGCTCACCCTCTCCAGGGTTAACCATTTTCTCCTTTTAGGAAACGGTCTAATTCAGACTTCAACACTTTCCATCCCCTACCCGCTTTTGTTCCTTTAATCCTTCCCGAATAGAGATACTTCATATAGGTGGGCCTTGAAATCCGAAGATACCGACAGGCCTCTTGGGTGGTCATCACCGTTTTCTCTTCGGTCATTGACATCGTTTTACACCTTTTGAATAAGATTTTTCAGCGTTTAACTGCATTTTCTATACCAAAATGGAAGATAATCTAACTCCTTGATATTGGAAATTAATTTTAAATTTTGAATCGCCCCTATAAATCTCAAATGACGCTTCTTGTACTCCCTTTTGTTCATTTTTTACCCATTTCCTCCACCCTCCAGGGTTGAAAAAAAATTATTTTTATATTATATGAATTATGGATCATATAAACATAGAGGAAAAAATGGACGAGACAATTCTAAATTTGAAGGCGGAAATGTTAAAGGTTCTTGCCCAGCCCACCCGGCTAAAAATCCTTGAGACCCTTCGAAATGGGGAAAAATGTATCTGCGAAATTGTTCCAGCTGTCCATGGAGAGCAATCCAATATTTCCCGCCATATCTCCATCATGGAGAAAGCCTATTTGGTGACCACAAGGAAAGAGGGGGTTAGAGTCTTCGTAAAAGTAAAAGATCCCGAAATCTTCGACCTTCTCGATCGGGTGCGTGCTATTCTAAGGAAACAGATAAAAGAGCAAGAAAAACTTCTTACCCAGATTTAAATTTCTAAAAAGAAGGGAGCCTTTCCTATGTTTGTCCTCGAATTGATTTTTGCAGGTCTGGAAGCACTAAAAGAATATATTGCGCTCCATGTGATTACCTGTCTTATCCCAGCCTTTCTTCTGGCAGGAGCGATGGTCAGTTTCATCTCGAAAGAGACAATCATCTACTATCTTGGAGCAGCCGCCAATAAACTTAAATCCTTTGCCCTGGCCAGTGGAGGAAGCTTCTTTGTAGCCGCCTGCTCCTGTACGGTGATTCCGGTATCGAGTGGACTCTATTACGGTGGAGCAGGAATTGGTCCTGCCTTTATTGTCCTGTGGGTGGCTCCGGCTGCCAATATCTTAGCCATCATTTACACAGGGGCCATTTTGGGATCTGAAATGGTGATCGTTAGAATCCTTTCAGCCCTTGCTATGGCTTTTGTAGTAGGCTGGGTGATGAGTTTTGTTTTCCGCCGAGAGGAGGCTCAGAGGATAGGAAGCGTTTTCAGTATGAATCCCAAAGGAGGAAGGATTGTCTCCCGTAAGGATCTTATTCTCATTCTTCTGGTGGTAGCAGACCTGCTTGCCCCTAACTATCTTGTTCAGAAAGGTCCCTATCTTCATAAGGTCTATGTTTGGGCTATTGGAATGATCATTGTAGCCCTCTATGCATTTAAGGTGAAGAGCTGGGAGGAGATTCGTGGATGGTTGGGAGAAACCTGGTGGTTTGTGCGAATCATTCTCCCCCTCTTGTTAGGAGGTGTCTTTATTGTGGGTATCATTGGGAAACTTCTTCCCCAGCAGTGGGTCGAAAATTGGCTTGGTGGAGCAGGGGTTTTTGCTTCTTTTCTGGCCACTGTGATTGGTCAAACGATGTATTTTGCAACGATGACGGAAGCCCCGTTTATTCATAAAATGTTAGGATTGGGGATGGGAAAAGGTCCGGCCCTTGCCCTTCTCCTTACCGGTCCGGGGATGAGTCTTCCAAATATATTGGCCATTATGAAGGTCTTTGGCTTTAAAAGAGGAATAGTATACGTTATACTCATTTGTATTTTAGGAACCTTTGTAGGCTGGTTTACAGGAAATTTCATCTTTTCTTAAACCTAATTTTTAGGCAGGCCAAAAGAGGCAATCGATGTTTATTTCGGCCATTCAGGGAGGAATTGCGGCATTTCTTGACTATCTCTCTGCCCATGTCTTGACTTGTTTAATCCCTGCCTTTTTTATAGCAGGGGCTATTAATGTCTTCATCTCCCAGGTTTCTGTGATGAGGTATTTTGGTGGAGATACCAAAAAGGTCTTCTCCTACGGAGTGGCTTCAGCTTCCGGAACCGTCCTCGCCGTCTGCTCATGTACCGTTCTACCTATCTTTACTGGAATATATAAAAGAGGGGTAGGAGTGGGTCCTGCTACCACGTTCCTTTTTGCTGGTCCGGCAATCAATGTCCTTGCTATTGTCTATTCGGCTCGACTCTTAGGGATTGACCTCGGTGTGGCAAGAGCAGTCAGTGCCATTTTATTATCCATTCTTATCGGTCTGACCATGTCATTCCTCTTTAGAGAGCAGAGGAAAAGTTATGAGCAGAACATCGCCTTACCCGAAAGGAGTAAAAAGGGATATGCACTCCTCCTTTATTTTATATCCTTGGTTGGGATTCTGGTTTTTGCGTCAATGAATCAATGGGAATTCACGGTTCTTTCCTTCCTTCTCCTATCTATCGCCCTGAAAAAATGGTATGACATGGAAGACATAAAGATGTGGCTTTTTGCTACCTGGAAATTCTTCAGGCTGATTACCCCGTGGCTTCTTCTTGGAGTGTTTGTTGCAGGAATGCTCAAAACCTTTATTCCAGAGTCTCTTGTGCGAGGTTTCTTGGGTGGGGATTCTATTCGATCAAACTTCATCGCCTCTGTACTGGGTGCGCTGATGTATTTTGCAACCCTTACAGAAGTCCCCATTACTCGGGCTTTTCTCGATATAGGGATGGGACGGGGACCTGCATTGGCTCTTCTTCTCGCTGGCCCTGCATTGAGCCTCCCCAGTATGATCGTGATTATAAGGATTATGGGATTGAAAAAAGGGATAACCTATTTGGGCTTAGTCATCGCCATTGCTACCCTCACAGGGATAGCTTTTGGACGACTTTTCCTATAAAATTTGATGAGGAGGTGAAAAAATGAAAAAAATCGAAATTTTAGGAATGGGTTGACCCAAATGCAATCAGCTCGAGTCGCGAGCTAAAGAGGCTGTCAAAGGATTAGGCATTGAGGCCGAGGTTGTAAAGGTTTCGGACGTAAAGACTATCTCTAACTATGGGGTATTGGTCACCCCAGCGCTGGTGGTGGATGGAGTGGTGAAGGTGGCCGGGAAGGTTCCAAAGGTAGACGAGATCAAGGAATGGATTAAATAGGAGGGCCAAATTTATGGAAGAAAAGTGCCTGTGTGAACCCATCGAGATTTTAATCTTCCCATGCTCGGGAGGCTTTAATGTCGGACAGATCGCCAATCAGGCGGGTGTGGAGTTGACACAAGAAGGGTATGGGAATATCTTTTGTCTGGCTGGCATTGGCGGACATGTCAGTGGAATGATCGAATCCACCAGGGCAGGAAAGGTCATCGTGGCGATTGATGGTTGTCCTGTCGCTTGTGCGAAAAAGACCCTGGAGCACGCAGGGTTTAATATCGATGAATATGCCCAGGTCACTGATTTAGGAATAGAAAAAAATCATGATTTCAATCTCAATCCTTCTGAAATAAAAAAAGTCACAAATCACATAGCCTCCCGAATCAATCGAAGGAAAGGAGCCTAATCGTTTAAGGAGGTTCGGTGGAAGAGAAGGACTATAAGCTGGTTCGGGTGGCTGAGACCCAAGTAGGTCTTATTGGCCTGAAAGCAATCTTTGAGGAGTTAAAGAGCAAAAGGAATGAACCTGAATCGATCCTCAAGGAGATGCTCGTGGAGAAGGCGGAAAAGAAAAATTATATCCCTCATTCAGTGAGGGAAGAATATAAAAAGGCACTCTTCAGAGAATTTAAGAAGTTCTTAGGTGAAAAGGTCGAGGAAGAAAAAGGGGGGACCCTTGAGATAGTCATTCTGGGCCCGGGGTGTTATGCCTGTGATAAACTGGAGCATGATGTGATGGCCGTTCTTTCAGAAACGGGGATACAGGCTTCTTTGAACCATATTACGGATCCAGACCTGATGGCCCAATATGGAATTCTTCCCACCCCTGCTCTCATCATCAATGGAAAGGTCAAATCTGTGGGAATCAACCCAAGTAAGTCCACCATCAAAAAATGGCTGGAGGAGGAAAAGGGGAAATGACCCCAAAAATCATCATCAGTCTTGATGCCGGAGAGATTTCTCGAATGGTAAGGGTCATCCTTGATGGGGATAAAGAAGAGGCTCTTCTTTTTCTGAAAGAAGTGGTGAAACCTCAAGTCGATCGAGCCACCAGGAATCAGTGAGACCCATTTCCCTCGAAGCTTCGGGGAAGCTAACTCTTTGAAGGATGCCAATAAAAATTTTAAGAGAACAATGATGAAACAATGGATTCCTTTCCTTCTTATTTTTCATCTCCTCTTTCTTCCTCATCATTCTTTAACTCAACCCTCCTCTATCTCCATCTATCTCTTCTATGCAGAGGACTGTCCGAGTTGTCAGGCCATCCTCCAAAGTTATGTTCCAACTCTCAAAGCGATGTACCCTTTTCTTGAGATCAAAACCTTTGATCTCGCTCATCCTTCCCATTACGAGGCCCTATTAAAACTTGAAGAGAAATTTCATCGTAAGGCTGATGAGCTTCCTGTTCTTTTTATTGGAGATCGGATGCTCTATGGCGAAAAGGAGATTATGGAAAAATTAGATCCTATCATCCTCGAATATCAGATGAGTGGATCTCTACCGCCACCCCTTCCCCCTCTCGAAATCCCTTCTAAATTAGACATTTTGGAAAAGAGTTTTACGGCTGAATTAACCTATTTTTATCAAAAGGGGTGTCCAAAATGTGATCGGGCAAGCTATCTGTTAAAATACCTAAATAAAAAGTATCCCAATTTAAGGATCAAAGAAATAGACCTAAATACCCCGGATGGAAAACGGCTTAATGAAATCCTCTCGAATCGGCTCAATCTCCCGCCAGAAAAACGTCTGATCGCTCCAGCCCTATTTATTGGAGAGACTTTCCTTCCTCCAGAAGAAATCACAGAGGTAAGGGTTGAGGCACTGATCAAGAAATATAGTGTGAGTGTGGGGGAAAGGGATAGTAAAAAAACCGTTTTCTTACCTACCCCACCCCCCTCCCTTTCCCCTACACCCGAGGATATCAAAAAAGCAGAGGAGTCCATTATCCAAAGATTCAAATCCTTTGGAGTCGTGGCGATCTTGTTTGCTGGCCTGATTGAGGGTCTTAATCCCTGTGCCTTAGCCACCCTTGTCTTCTTTATCTCCTATCTGACCATGGTCGGACGAACACGAAGGGAAATCCTCTGGGCGGGATTAGGCTTTACTGGAGCAGGCTTTTTGACCCATCTCCTTCTTGGTTTCGGAATCTTAGGGTTTGTTCAACAGTTCTCTCTTTTCCCCCTGCTCTCTCGAATCATTTACTGGATAACCTTTCTCCTCTCCCTCTTTCTTGGAGCATTCAGTCTGTATGATTATATCCAGGTAAAGAAAGGACGTCCTTCCAGGATGACTCTCCAGGTTCCCAATTCTTTAAAGAAGAGGATTCACCGAATCATTCGAACGAGAGAGGGAGAATTAGAGGCAACCCGAGAAAGTCAATCCGCTCGCTTTCTTTTTGCAGCGATAGGAATTGGTTTCATCGTCACCCTTTTGCAATCCACCTGTACGAGTCAGGTCTATCTTCCAACGATCCTGTTTGTGACCCATATCCCATCCCTTCGAAGTAGTGCCATATTTTATCTCATCCTCTATAATCTTGTTTATATTTTGCCCTTGGTGGTTATTTTCGGTATCGTCTATTGGGGAACCACCTCTGAACAATTGTCTTTCTTTCTCCAAAGACGGACATCCACCATCAAACTGCTAACCGCCCTCTTCTTCTTTGTTCTGGCCGGGATTTTGATCTTCATTCTCTTATGAGGGAAAGATGCTTCTCCGATCTTATAAAATTGCACGAATTCTTCCATGTATTGCCGATCCAGAAAAGATCAGAGTCATCGCAGAGCTTTCCGATGAAATTCACGAAGTCTTCCCCTATCTCAATTCGACCTTGAAAGGATGTATCTATAATCATCCTGCCCTCACCCTGACCATCCGGAATGAAGAAAAACTGATCACCCTTCACTCAAAGTATATTACCCTTACCTTAATTGAAGACGAAAAGGAGGCCCATGAAATTCTCACCTGGATAAAAAACCTCATTAATGAGATCGAGCAGAAAAAGGAGGAAATCGAACCCAACTATTCTTCGGGAGATTCTTTAAAACCATCGGATATTCAGAAGCTTCTTCCTGGTACGAACTGTAAAGAATGTGGAATGCGAAGCTGTCTTGCCTTTGCCTTCAAATTACTGGATCAGAAGCTTGGGATTGAAAAATGTCGCCCTCTTTTTACAGACCTATTTAAAGAGAAACGGAAGATCCTTCTCGAAACCTTAAAGGATGCAGGGTTGAAGGTTCCGTCTGAATTTTTAGAGTCTCCAACGGGTTGAAAAAGGAGAGACGAATAGAGGACCTGTTTGAAAAAATAGGATTGTTAAAAAGAGCGGGAAACCCTTTTTTCTCCTGTCCTCGTGATTAAAACACAGGGCTCCATTCCAGGAAGGGCTGGCGAAAAAATGATCGTTCAACAAGATGGAATGGCGATTGGAACGATGGGGGGCAGTAAGCCTACTTTCCTCTTCTGGAGACGATGTTTCGGAAGAAATTTGATGACACGAGTTAAATTTAAAAGGAGGGAGGGCAAATTAATGGAAGAGTACAAAGAGATGGGTAAGGAAATAAGGCGTTACCTCAATCCCGGAACTTTTCCTGTGGCCATCAAGTTTTTAAAAGACAAAAAGGATATTCCAGAAGGAACTCGAATTCCTGCGAAAGACCTTAAAGTTAAAATCGCACACTGTCAAGCACAAAGTATTTGTCGAAGGTATGGATGGACGATGGCCATGACCGCGCAAGACTTAGGATGCGCCATTTCAGGGTATACCTATGGATGGAAATCCATTGAAAAAGAGGGGGCGATTGACTTCTTTATTCGAATGCATTATGCCTCAAATGAAAAGGCGGCTTTAAAAATTCTTTACTCCACCAGAACCTTGGATCCCGGACAATGTGAGGCCGTGGTTTATTCCCCCTTAGAATGGACAAAGATAGAGCCCGATGTGATTCTTTTTTATTTGAATCCGGCTCAATTGATGCGATGTCTTCATGGAAGCACTTATAAGACAGGAGAACCTGTAACCAGTTCTTTTTCTGGCCGGGCAGGATCATGCACAGAGGGCGTTTTAGGAGCCTACCTTGATCAGTCTCCCAAGGTGGTGGTCCCGGGCAATGGGGATCGGGTCTGGGCTTCCGTTCAAGACCATGAAATGGTTTATGCCATTCCCTCGTCCCACCTAAAAGATTTAATGGAGGGTCTTGCAAAGACCCATGAGAGGGGAGTCCGCTATCCCATCCCTTCGTATATGCGATATCAACCCGAGGTTGCCCTCTCTCTTCCCTTAACAGACATCTTCAAGATTCCTGAGAAAGAGAGAGAAGGGAATGTACAAGATTAAAAAGAAACCCTCTCTAAGATGGCCCGTTGGAGTGGGTCTTATATTAATTTTAATGGGGTTTTCTCCATCTCTTCCTTCAACAGGATCAGAGTCTCCCGAAAAAATTATTCAAGCCATCCAAACCTTTCGAAAAGAGAAAGACCTTTTTTTTAAAACCTCCCCTAATTCCCCTCTGGAAGAGTCCGATAAAATCAAATTCAGGGGATTAAAGTATTTTCCCATCGACCTGACCTATCGTTTCGAAGGGAAGATCGAACGGTATATCATCAATATCAACGACCCAAAATACTATGCCACCTTTCCAACGAATAAGGGCCCTCGGAAACGATACATCAGATATGGAAAATTCCGTTTTACCTTCAAAGGGAAGGAATACACCTTAGAACTCTATAAGTCAATCGGAAGCGATCTGATCTTCATTCCCTTCTATGATCTAACCAACGGGAAGGAAACTTATGAAGGAGGTCGTTACCTCGATGCAGAGGTTTTGATGCCAGGTTATCGAATCGTGGTGGATTTTAATTATGCCTATAATCCTTCTTGTGTCTATAATGAAAAATATGTCTGCGTATTGCCTCTCGAAGAAAACCGATTAAAAATAGAAATCCGTGCAGGAGAAAAAAATTTTAAATAGGAGAGTTAAAATTTTCAGGTGAGATAAGGGATGAAAGATGAACGGTGGAGGAAACGATGAAAACGAAAAAAAGGGGCCGGATTGTTATCCCTGTCTTTTTAACGGTGATTTGCCTTTCCTTTTCATTCTCCTTGGCCAGTGAAGAAAACGGACTGAAATGGGGAGGATCCATTTTGTATGGATGGGATGTAAAATTCTTTCATAGACAACCTAATTTTAAAACATTAGCCTTTCTTCCACGCATGGATCTTGCTCTGCATAAGAATTGGGATCTGGAACTGGAAGGAAATTTTTCTTATTACGGGATTTCTGAAAGGAAGAATCTCTATCTCCTGGGAGGGAACGCCAACATCCTTTTTAAACCCATCCAGTGGAAGGAAGGATCCTTATTTCTCATTGGAGGGTGTGGTCTGGGTTATACCAATAGCAATGGAAGGGTTAAACAAGTTGGGGATTCACATGGAGCGGGCCTTCTTCAGATAGGGAGCGGGATGTATTATTTTATGGATAAGAATTTATGGATAAGAGGAGAATATCGGTATATCCATATTTCAGACCCGTTTCGATCAGACCCGGGGCTCAATTCCCATAATTTTCTCATCGGGATCTCTTTTTAAGGATTCCCTTCTATAAAATTCAAAGATCGTCCACTTTCAAGGAGTCCCTAATCGACAAGACATCACGTCATTCCGTACCGGATCAAGTGCGGAGTAAATTTTGACGGGAATCCAGGAAAAAGATTGGATTCCTGGTCGAGTCAGAAATGAGAAAGCGCGGACTTGACATAGAGTTTTATATCGGTTAGGAAAAAAAGGTCTTTAGGCAGAAGCCTTAACTTATTCATTCTTCTTGAATTTGAGCCATGAAGGGTTGATCCCATCACCGAAGTGATGACTTTCATGGCTTTTTTTATTTCAAACGAAATCGGCTTTTCTTTTTACCCATCAAGAAATTTCCCGTCAAGAAGTCGGTCTAAAGTTCCCGAAGGAAAATTCATGTAAGGTGTAGGTGGATGGAGAGGGGGAAAACTCTCAAACCGGGATCCATTGAATTCTGGGATCATTATGCGAAGTGGTATAGGCTCTGGGTAGAGCATACCTCCTATCACAAAAAAATTGTTGAGGCCTTAAATGGAATGGTATCCCGGGGCTGGAAGGTTCTGGATGTGGGGGCAGGAAATGGAGTTCTTTCAATCCCCATTCATCAATTGGGTTGTGAAGTGGTGGCACTTGAACCTTCGATAGGAATGAGAAATGCGTTGAGAGAGGAGATCTTGAAGAGGAGGGCATGGGGGCTAAGAATAGATCCAAGACTTTGGGAGAATGTTTCTCCTGAGGATTTTACAGATTTCGATCTCGTCATCGCCTGTAATACTCTTCACCTCACCAAAATGGCATTTCAAAAGGCTCTTGAAAAAGTATTTCGAACCGGGGCAAAACATGTTTTTCTTGTTTATGAAATCGATTCGTTGTTTCCCCCGATAAATCATTTTTATGAGAATTATAAACTAATTTTCACAAAAAGTGACGAAGTGGAGGGTTCATTTGCTTATCATCATTTGGGGGAGGTATGGGGACACTGGGAGTTTCTTTATGGGCAGCCCCTGAAATCCCAAGAGAGGGCTAAGTTAAAAAATAGAATTTCTATTCATCGAGGTCATCTTTGGCTAAAGAATTCATCACAAATCATGATGTGCTGCTGGAAGAGGATGTTCTGAGAAAAGGGGGGATACCTAACATAAAAAAAGAGGTTGGGAAAAAACGATTGATGGAGGTGTCATATGAGGCAAAAAGGACGGGTCTTTTTAATTACGATTTCTATTTTAACTTTTTTAAATTCCTTTGGATTTGCCCAGGAAGTCCAGAAAGAGATTACCCTTGAAGAAATTGTAGTCACTGCAACCAGAACGGCAAGAATGATAGAGGATGTTCCTGGAAGACTTGAAGTGATTACAAAGGAAGAAATTGAACGATATCGGGGAAGCGGAAGCAAACTGGATGATATTTTGAAAATTGTATCAGGATTAAATGTGGTAAGAGGGAATGGGGTTTATAGTTTAGGGGCTCAAGCTACCCTCAGGGGACTTTCCAATGAGCAAGCAAGAACATTAGTTCTCATCGATGGGGTTCCGATCAACAAAAGTGATACAGGGGAGGTTAATTTCAATCGAATCAACTTGAGTGAGATTGAACGGATTGAAATCTTCAAAGGTCCCGCTTCTTCTCTCTATGGGAATAATGCGATGGGAGGGGTCATCAATATCATCACCACCAAACCGGATAAGCCCATTAAAGGTTTTATCGAAGGCTTTTATGGAACCTATCACACGGTGGGAGGAAATGTGGATGTCTCTGGTCGTATTTCAAAAAAAGAAGACTCTGGGCTCTTTTTTAAAGGTGCTCTCCATTATCTCAATAGCGACGGATATATTTCGACGCCCGAGGAGAAACGAACTCCATATACGGTAAAGAGATTTGTGGAAGAAGGGATTGGCAGTATGACCGTTGGATATGACTTTAACAAATTAAACTCGATTAATCTTAGAGTGGACTACTTTGATGACAAACGAGGGGAAGGAACTAAATATTTTGCTCAAGATGGGATTCATCGAGAATTTGATACCTGGATGTCCTCCCTTCGCTACGAGGGAGGATCGGGAGAGATGAGGTGGCAGGGAAAAGTATTCTGGCAGAATGAGAATTACCAGAGGGTTAGCGAAAGTTTGAGGGGAACGAGATATACTCGTTTTGATGTGGACTCAGATCGGACGGATATGGGAATAGACGGTAGTTTTAGCATTCCAATTCTTGCCCATCACACGCTGACATTTGGGGGAGATATCCGGGAAGGAAGAGTCGATGCCTCAGATATCTATAAGACCTCCCCTGATCGGGCAAACAACGAAGGAAAATTAAGAATTTATGGTCTCTGGCTTCAGGATGAAACACTCCTTTTTAAAGATCGACTATCCATTGTGGGTGGGATAAGATATGATTATGCTAAATTCTTTGATGGAAGTTTCTTTTCTACCGTTTCACCCTTTAACCAATTAAATGGAGAACAAAAAGAGAATAGCTGGTATGCCCTTTCACCCAGGTTCTCGGTCCGATATCAATGGGTGCCGGAATTGAGCACCTATTTTTCATATGGAAGAGGATTTCGGGCATCCATTCTCGATGATCTATGTAGATCGGGCATTATGTGGGGGATTTACAAAATCGCCAATCCTGAACTGGACCCAGAAAAAATCGACGCTTTTGAATTTGGGCTGGATTTTCTTCCATGGAAACCCATAAAGATAACCTCCTCCGTTTATTATTCTATCGGAAGGGATTTTCTCTACTATGTCCCTACAGGAGAATCTCTTAGTGGCAGACCCCTCTATCGAAGAGAAAATATTGATCGGGTCCTATCTTATGGGATGGAAATCGATGTCCATCTTAATCTTATTAAAAACATCGTCCCCTTTCTGAATTATACTTATAGTAGGGCCAAAATTGATCAATTTGATCAGAGACCAGAGATTGAAGGTCAAACTCTGACTCGGACCCCGAAACATCAAATCAAAGCAGGAGTCACATGGCTAAATGCCTATGTGAATATAAGCCTCTTGGGCCGTTATAAGAGTCGCCAGTTTGTTTATACCAATGAAATGACACAGACCATTGCTCCCATCAAGGGATATACGACCGTGGATCTCAAAATTTGGAAGGAGTTATTTAAAGCTCTTGTCCTCTCAGTGAGCGCTGAAAATCTCTTTAACAAAAGATATATGGAGAGCGCTGATGATCGGGCTCCCGGACTCTTTATCACCGGTCAGGTTGCTTATAAATTTTAATTAGCTGGAGGATAAATAGCAAAAGGAGATCCCAAGAAGGCTTAAGATGAGAAGGAATATCGGTAATGGTCTAATTCTCTTATTTTTTATCTTCCTTTTATTCAGGGAGCCACGAGCCTCAGGAATACCTTCTTTTAGCCAAAACTTTTCTCTCCTGATTGAAAAAGTGAAGCTCCAGGCTATTGAAGTTCTGGACGTGAAGGAAAAGATCAATCTCCTCACTGTGACCAATGCTTCTTTTACAAGAGTAGGAGGGGAGGAAACCCTTTCAATTCTTGATCCCATTTATGAACAACTGGGATGTAGCCAGGGAAGAAGAAATTTAATTCTTTTAAGGAGTGTACCTCAACATCCCCTTTATCTCTTTTTCTTTAATCGGGAAAAGGAGAAGGCGGCGTATTTCGAAATAAATCCAAAATTAAGGTTGGAAAATTTAGAAACCAAGAAGCAAGAAGAAATCTTTTCAAGAATTATCGTTACGGATCTTTCTCGTGAAGAGCTCTTCAAGAATCCCACTCGTTGGGAAAAACGATTCAAAGAAAAAATCTTTGGAGGAAATGAAGTCCGATTAATCAGCATTTCATTTTTATGGATGGAGCGGCTTCCTCAGGAGATTCTTAAAGCCATTGAACTCCATGATCATTTATGTCCCGGACTTCTTTCGGGCTATTCCATCACGAAATTCGTGCTTGATGAGATTCCTCCAATGGAGAGTATGGATTACTTTGTTATAGGGAGCCCTGTTTGGTGCAAGGATGATATCATCCAGTCCATATTGAATACGACACCTGGGAAACGAAACTTTGTGGTCTTACCTATTACGGATAAGGAGAAAGAACATTTGAAAGACAAGAATGTGGCTGGGATCTTTCTTCAGATTGATAGAAAGGGTGGGGGAGGAAAAGCTCTTGTAGTGGGTTTTGACTGGAAAAACCTCGAGGAAGAGGCAGGGATAAGGAGGGAAGGATTTCCTTGGGAATGGAGGCTTCGGCTTGCCCTTTATATGGCGAGACACCTAAAGGATTATCAGAAATACATATATGTGATTAAGAAGTTCGATATGGAAAAGGATGAAAAACCCGAAACCTATTTTTCTATCGGGATGAATCCCTGGAAAAAGATGGGCTTATGGATCGAGTAAAAACGAAATATTTCTGGAATATGAAAGCCAAAAGGTATCCGAAACCTTTTTCAGAAAAGGTTCATCCCAAGGTGATGAACCTAATCGAAAGGATTAAAAAAGCAGGAGTGGATATTAAAAATCGAAAGCTCCTTGAGATAGGTTGTGGAACAGGGATGTATACCCTTCCGATGGCTCAGGAGGCATCCTTTGTGCACGGGGTCGATTGTTCTGAGGAGATGGCGAAGGTCCTTTTAAAGGAAGCCGAGAACCGCGGGATAAAAAATATCCATATCGAAATTGGTTTCTGGGATGAAACGGACATTGACGCCCTGGGTTTCAGAAAACACTTTGATTTAGTGTTTGCCATGATGACCTCTGCGATCAAAACCCAAGAAGATCTTCTCAAAATGGAGGCCTGTTCAAAGAGGTGGCTCTGTTATGTCGGATGGGGAAGGAAAAGAAGAAATCCTCTAATCGAGGAGGTGTTTAAACTTCATGGGTTAGAGCTCCAACCTCCCCCGGGTGCCTTGAGGGTTTATCAGATATTGAAGGAACTCGGAAGAAATCCTTCTCTTGAATTCTTCGAAGATACCTGGGATTGGGAAGGAAGCATTGAAGAGGCCCTGGAAGATCTGTCCGGTTTTATTGAGATGCATGGGATTCTATCCGAAAAAGGGAAAATTCTTGAGGTCCTCCATCACCATGAAACAGGGGGCTATATAAAACATACCACCTCTGTTGAGGAAGGGCTGATGATCTGGGAGGTAGAGGGATGAAAAATTGGATCAGAGGAATTTTCATATTCTTCATTCTGATAGGGATCTCTTTGAACGATGCCGATGCCACAGAGGCGAAATGGGTTAAAGATGCGTTAGGAAGGTCGGTTCAGATTCCCCATGAGGTCAGGAGAATGATTGCCACTGGCCCGGGTGCACTGAGATTGGTCATTTTCCTCGAAGGGTTTGAGAAGGTGGTTGGAGTGGAGCAAGCGGAGAGGGAGTGGTCTCCCATCGGAAGACCCTATCGAATGGCATACCCGAAGCTTTCTGAATTACCCATTATCGGACTTGGAGGACCAGATGCTAACCCTAACCCCGAGGCTATTCTGAAGGTCAATCCAGATGTCATCATTGCCACCTATATGACCGGAGAGCAGGCGGATAAACTTCAATATCGGACTGGGAAGCCTGTTGTGGTCTTGAGTTACGGGGCTTTGGGAAACTTTCATTCGGAGGAACTCTTTCAATCTCTCATGATCGGAGGGGAGGTCTTGAATCGAAAGAAAAGAGCGGAAGCGATAAGGATCTATATAAAAAAGAATATCCAAACCTTACAGGAAAGAACCCGGGATTTCCCTGAGGAGAGGAAGCCAAATGTTTATGTGGGAGCCCTGGGGCTGAAAGGAGGACACGGGATTGAATCGACCGAATGCGAATTTCCTCCCTTTTTAGCGGTCCATGCCCGAAACGTGATGAAGAATTGCAAGGGCCATCGATTTGTGGACAAGGAGTTTCTTTTAAGCGTCGATCCAGAGGTCCTTTTTTTGGATTTAGGGAATCTTCATTTAGTCCAACAGGACTACAGGAAACAAGCGATCTTTTATAAATCCCTCAAGGCCTTTAGAACTGGAGAGGTCTATGGGATATTCCCATTCAATTATTATGCAACGAATGTGGAAACCGCTATGGTAAATTCCTATCTGATCGGACAGATCCTATATCCGGAAAGATTTTCGGATATCCATTTTGAAGAAAAGGCTCGAGAGATATTCCGTTTCTTTGTGGGCCATGATGTCTATGATGGGATGAAGGAGAGATATGGGAAAGCAGGTCGAATCGATACCTCTCAGTGGTGAAACACGGTATCAGGCATTTGAGAGAAAGAGAAAATATCTGGGTTGGGGGCTTCTCCTCCTTTTACTCTCTTCGGGGATCTTAGCCTTATCTCAAGGGGCCTTCCCGGTCTCATTTCACGACTTTCTGGGAAGCGTTGTGATCTGGAATATAAGACTACCGAGAATCCTTTCAGCCTTATTGGTGGGGGGGATTTTAGGAGTAAGTGGTGCCGTGATGCAGACGGTGCTGAGAAATCCCTTAGCCTCTCCTTTCACATTGGGGATCTCCAGTGGGGCAGCCTTTGGAGCGGCAATTGCCATTGTGTTTTTGGGAAGTGGTCAACTCCAGAGAACGGGGATCACAGGGGTTGTGGTTCATAATCCATATGTGGTCCCCCTCTTTGCTTTTATCTTTTCTCTGATGGCCGTGGGGATAATACTCATACTGGTAAAACTCAGAAATGTGACTCCAACGGCGATGATCCTTGCGGGAGTGGCGATGTCCTCTTTTTTTCAGGCTTCGACCATGTTGATTCAACTCTTTTCAGAAGATGTCAAAGTGGCGGCCGTCGTTTTCTGGACCTTTGGGGATGTAGGCCGAACGGACTGGATTGAGATTGCCATTCTTGGGATCGGATTCTTAATGGTTTTTTCTCTCTTTCTCTCAATGAGGTGGCAATTCAATGCAATGCTCAGCGGGGATGAAACGGCTAAATCTCTCGGAATCGATCCTCAAAAGTTGAGGTTAAAGTCTATGATTCTGGCTTCCCTGCTTACTTCTTTAAGTGTTTCTTTTGCGGGGATCATTGCCTTCGTCGGCCTTATTGCACCTCATCTGGTTCGGCTTCTGATCGGAGGGGATCACCGACATCTCATCCCTTATTCTGTTCTTATGGGTTCCCTTCTTCTCATCCTCTCGGACACTTTGGGAAGAACGGTCCTTTCCCCCACCATCATTCCTGTAGGAATCATTACTTCTTTTGTTGGCGTTCCTATGCTGTTGTATCTTTTAATCAAGGGGCAACGTGATGCCTGAATTTCTTAAGGCGGAGAAACTCTCATTTGCCTATCATCAAGAAGAGGTCCTCCGTCATTTAAGTTTTGATCTCCGGAGAGGAGAGATGGTTTTTATTCTCGGCCCAAACGGAAGTGGAAAGACGACCCTCCTGAAATGTCTGGGAAGAATCCTCGAACCAAGAGGGGCAATCTATGTAGAATCGGTCAATATCAAAGAGCTAAAACCAAGAGAAGTGGCCAAGCTCTTTGGATATGTTCCACAAAGGAGCGATCTTTCCCCTTTGACCGTGATAGATGCCATCTCACTGGGGAGAATTCCTTATATGGAATGGTCCCTTGGGAAAAGGGATATGGAAGTGGTGCAAAAGATTGTAGATAAATTAAATCTAAGAGACCTTGGAGGAAAGATGTTGACCGAATTAAGCGGAGGAGAGCTTCAGAAGGTGATCATTGCAAGGGCGTTAGCCCAAGAGCCAAAGATTCTTCTTCTGGATGAACCGACCAACAATCTGGATTTAGCTAATCAAGTCGAGGTGATGAATCTTATCAGCGACCTCAGAGGAGATGGGATTACTTCGTTGATCGCCACGCACGACCTCAACCTTTCGTCCGTTTATGCAAACAGGGTGATCATGATGAAGAAGGGGGAAATCTTCGCCTCAGGGGATCTCCATATTCTTAACGAAGAAAACATCAGAGAAGTTTATGAAGTAAATATAAAAATTTATACCATCGACAATCGAAAAGTGATCTTCCCCGAGCCTTACCCCATAAACGTTTCGACTTCCAAGAACCATAAAAATCCCTCTCACCTTGATCCTCTTCCCTCCGGGTAGAGGAAAGGGGGGTGAATCAAGAAGATCTGATCTAAATCAATTGGGGATCCAGAGACGTTATGATTAGGCTGGAATCAGTTACGAGACATAGAAGAGAGTTGAAGCTTGGAGCGGGCTTGATAATAATCGGTTAGGATTTGTAAGACTTCGGGACGGCTGAATTCCTCAGGAATGGATTCTCCAGAGGCCAGTTTTTTTCGTAACACGGATCCACTCAATTTAAGATGGTCTTCTTCAGGATGAGGGCAGGTTTTATAGGAGGCCATTCCCTTACATTTATAACAATAGAAGGTCCAGTCCATCTTCAAAGGTTTTATCAAAAGGGTACCAGAAGGAATTTGGTCAAAGATCTCCTGGGCTTCATAAGGACCATAATAATTCCCCACCCCCGCATGATCCCGCCCAACAATCAGGTGAGTCGCCCCATAATTCTGCCGAAAGATGGCATGAAGCAATGCCTCCCTCGGACCTCCATAACGCATCTCCAAAGGATACCCTTTTTGGATCACTCGACCCTTTGGGAAATAATGGTCCACCAACACCTCGATACATTTTATCCGGACTTCCGAAGGAAGATCATCCTCCTTTAACCTCCCAAGAAGCTGATGGATAAACAGACCATCACAAAGCTCCAGGGCAATCTTTGCAATATACTCATGGGAACGATGCATAGGATTTCGAAGCTGGAGAGCAGCAATGGTCTTCCATCCTCTCTCTCGAAAAAGCCTCCGAGTCTCTTCTGGAGTCGCATAGACCCCCTCAAATTTCTTGGGATACTCCCCCTCACTGATCACCTTGACCGGTCCTCCCAGATTCACTTCCCCCTGGGCCAGCACCTTGGCTACTCCAGGATGTCCGGGATCATCGGTTTTAAAGACTTGCTTACATTCATACACCTTATCAATCTCATATTTCTCTTCAATGGTCATGATTCCCATTAATTCTCTGGTTTCCTTATCAAAAAGAGCAACCTCTTGACCCTCCTTTAGGGAATGAGCAATCTCTTTATCCACAGAGAGGGTAATGGGAATAGGCCAGAAGGTCCCATCCGCCATCCTCATCTCATCACATACCCCCTTCCAATCCCTCTTCCCCATAAATCCACTCAGGGGACTAAAGGCCCCAATCCCCATCATGATTAAGTCATCCCGCTCCCGACTTGTCATTTGAACCTTTGGCATTTCCTTTGCTTTTTCTATAGCCTCACCAAGAGAGTCTCCCTTAAGTAATAAGGGTTTCAGTTCTCCCCCGTAGGGAGAGATCAAATTAGACACAGGTCAATCCTCCTCCCCCCCTTTAAGCCCCTCACATATACCCCAACTTCCGCAGCCTCTCCATCACCTTCTCTTTATCCTGTCGCCTACCTACCCGTTCCTCCGTATTCTCCAAATCCTGCTCCCAGGCCGGAACACCCTCCATAGAGATTCGACTCGTTGTCTTCGCCCCAAGGGAACGATAACCCCGCTCATAAAGCACACAGTAAGGAATCCTAAAAGCCGCATAGGTATCCCATAAATCCTTTTCCGTAAAATGAAGAATGGGACGAATCCGAGTATGCTCCGGGACCAACTCTCCCCCCTCCCGAAATTCAAAATACTCGTCATTAAATCGAGCTGGATGCTCATCCCATCGAAGCCCCTGAAAGATCCCCTTCATCCCATGCCTTTCAATAAACTCATTAAACACCACCGTCTTCATGAGATGATTCCCCACATAAGACTCCGCCTCAAAGGGAAACTCCTCCCCATCGAAACCAATCCTCCTAAGCTCAGCCCGATTCCTCTCATTTAAATCCTTGACCTTCACTAAGGCATTAAGAGTATAATTGGCCGCTTTCAACACATCCTCATTTCTACACACTTCAAGGGGAACCCTCCACTCATTTTTGATCCTTTCGATAAACTCTTCAATCTCCTCAAATTCATCACCTTCCCCAATGATCATCGTCTTCGGAATAGGAATTCCCTTCTCCAGACAGACCTGCCGGATAATCCAGAGGGTTAAGGTACTATCCTTTCCACCCGTCCACGTGATGCCCAACTCCTCAGGCTTAAACCGCTCAAAGGCCTGCTTAACAATCCCCTTTGAAATCTCCACCAATTTCAAGCACTGCCTCTTCCTCTTTTCGCTGATCTCCTTATCCATCCCCATCTCTTAACCTCCTTGTGTTATTCGAGATAAATTCTATATCGGGTTCATCATGAGATTTCTGATAAAGACTTTCCCACTATGGTTTATGGCAAGTCGAATCTGAGCAAAAGTGGCCTGCCGAGGAACCTTTACCTCAAAGAGATCGTGAGACCAATCATTCGTCCCTGTAAAGTATTCTCCCGAAGGCATTTCCGTAATATCCCGATACAGGCTCCCCCCAAGAGCATCATAAAAATCAATGTGGAGGCAGGCTACTCCCTGAACTTCAATGGTTTTGATCTCTGCTCCCACTCGATAGGTCTCTCCGGCTTTGACCGCAATGTTTTGTTGAAGAAAAAGCCCCCCGGGGCGATCATAATCCAACCCGGGGCACGGGTAAGGTTTATTCTCGTAATCCCAGATCAGTCTCCCTCCCCCTTCAGAAAGACGGGTAGCCAAAACCCAGTGCCTCGGGGTCCCATCCTCCCCAATCTCTTTGAAGAACCCA
>JBBIMX010000003.1:0-45573 GCA_037444165.1 Deltaproteobacteria bacterium
TATCAAATTCCCATTTCTTCTGTCAAGATTCTTTTCTGAGAGCTCTGAAAAAGTCATAGAAAGACTGGGGAGGTAGGGTTCCAAACCCTTCGAATGCGGGCATTGAGAAGTTCATTGGCTAACCATCGTTTAATAGAAAAACAAATGTTTTCAGGGAATTAATCCTTAGTGCCAAACGATTAAAGGTATCCGCTCGAAGGCTTTTTTCACCCCACCTCCCCAGTCTGTAAAACTCGTTTTAAATACTTTTTCAAAGGTCTCTTTCTTCTCGGTATTAATCTCTCGCTCAGAAGTGGGGATAACCCGAGAGGGGTACTGGAGAAACCCATTTCATCAGAGGCAGATCCCATTCGAATACTCCTGTCGGGCTTAAATTTATTTCCACCCTTCAGTGAGGAGTTCTTGTCTTTTTGATTAAAAGAGGCGCCGGAGAGAAGAATCAGGAGGACACCGAATAGATAGCGCATGAGAGTGGATTCTTCCGAAGCGTTTAAGGAGACGGCGGTTTAATCTTACTCTGGTGAATGGCTCTCAAGGTGACCATCGCCTTAGCAACCAATTTTTCTCCTTCCTTTCTCTGATCGAACACTTCGCTTTCACCCACCAGGATTTGGCCTCCTTCGCGGAGGATTTTTGACCGACAGATCAAGGCCTCTCCATAGGCGGGCTCAAGAAAGTTGATTTTAAATTCGATAGTCAATATTCGAAACTCTTCAGGAACCAGGCTGAAGGCCGCATAACCTGCGGTATGGTCAGCCATGGTGGCGATGACTCCAGCATGGATGTAATTGTCCTGCTGACGATGGCGGTTCTGGATCTTAAGGCGAGATTCCAGATAACCCCGCTCCATATTGATCGCCTTCAATCCAACCTCTTTGATAAATCCTCTCGAATAGTCTCTCTTTAAAAACCGAACCCTTTTCGGTGTAAGCCCACGTTCCATCGGCCCCCCTCCCTTTAAATGGATGTTCCCCCTTCCCATCTAACCGATACCGCTTTTGAGGACACGAAAAAAATTTCCACCCATATAGGCCGCAATTTCCTCCTGGCTAAACCCCATTTCCTCCATGGTGCTCACCAATTTTTTTAAATCACGTACATCCCGATATCCCTCAATGAGTCTGGAGAGGTGACCTCCTCCGTCTGTTCCCAATCCTACATGCTCCATTCCCAATCTTTTTTTCATCTCGAGGATCTCTAAGGCCCAATCTAAAAAAGTCATTCGTTTAACCGAGCCTCTTTCATAAGCCAGAGGCCAGGTGCAGATGCCCCCCCTGTTTTTGCTACCCACTCCATCTCCTTCCAAGTTCGGAGACGACCACAGGTTGATGGAACGTTCAGTGCACACGGGTTGGTATGGGAATCGATCAAAGGCTTTTGGCTCAATTGAACAATCTGTTTTAATGTTTCAGAATGAGCATGAGCGACATCGATGAGGATCCCTATCTCTTGCATTCGCTCGACTATTTTCCTTCCAGCCGGGGTCAATCCATGATTTCTGGGTCCTGGATCAAGATCCTTCCATGGCCTCATTACATCTCCCAATTCATTGTTACGATAATGAACCAATGTAATGATCCGGACTCCCATTTTATAAAATTCATCTAACCGCTCAACCTTTCCTTCCAGTGGATCCCCTCCCTCTATGGAAAGGATCACTCCCGGCAAAGGGCTGGTTCCGGAATGGTCTGTTATATCCGAAGCCTTTAGGATCAATCTGGTTTCCCCAGACTTGATGATTCCCTCAAGCCACCAGTTTAATTGAGCTATGGTATTGTGGTATTCCGTCTCTTGAAATCTTCCCTGGCTAAGAAAGACCTGATCTCCCACAGCAGCAAAGGAAGAGGCAACCATTCCTAACGTCTGGATGCTTTTTAATGTTGAACTCTTATCCAGCAATGCGGTGGTTCGGCCTGGAGGGAGACGTCGATCTGGATGGGCATGGGCATCAATGAACCGAATTTTTTTGAGATTCACCGAACTTCTTTTAGGTGCAGTGAAAGCCTCTTGAGAGGAAAGAGTTTTTTTAGTCGCCCATAGAAGTCCCAAAAGCCCTGCGGAATAGAGAAATCTTCGTCGATTCACTCAACTTCCTTTCATCCCAAATAGATTTAAAAAATATTATATATTGAACTTGAGTCCGTAGCAACATTCATTCTAATTCCATCCGTATTCCCGCGCTGATCTCCGCGATTCATCCCTTAGCTCTGAGCGATGGGTTATGATAAAGGATTCCGCTCTATTGACATTTAAGGATTGAGGTGTTACGGGGAGCAAGGGGGAAGAAAAAGAATGTTTTTTTCTATTCAGGAAGAACTTTTTGAGAGACTCCCTGATCTTACGATAGGAATGGTCATCGCCAAAGGGGTCGATAATACCCGTCCTTCCAAGGAGGTTGAGGAACTTCTTCGAGAAAGTGTGGAAAGATTAAAGAAAGAGTTTTCTGGAGAGAAGGTTCAGGAGCATCCAAGAATTAAGCCCTGGAGAAATGCCTTTGCAAAATTAGGGATATCGGGAAGTAAATTTCCGAGTTCTATTGAATCTATGGCCAGAAGAATTATAAAGGGAGATCCATTCCCGAGAATCAATCCACTGGTAGACCTTTATAATAGCATCTCTTTAAAGTATCTCGTTCCAATGGGGGGACACGATCTGGATACTCTGAAGGGGAATATCTCCCTCCGATTTGCGGAAGGATGGGAGCCTTTCATCCCCTTAGGAGGTGGGGAGAGGATCATCGTTCCAAAGGGTGAGCTGGTTTACAGGGACGATGAAGAGGTGTTGACCCGCAATTGGGTATGGCGTCAATGCGATAAAGATAAAGTCACCGAGAAGACAAGGAATATCTTTATCCCGATCGATCTTTTAGGAGAGGTAGGAGGGGAAGAAGAACTATATAAAATTATTCATGATCTATCTGATTTTATCCCAAAATTCTTAGGCGGAACCACCTTCTCAGCAGTCCTTCATAAAAAGAGAAGTTCCATTGAGTTTTCTTTTGAAAAAGAAAAGGGAGAATAATATTCTCCCTTTCTAAAAGAGTCTCATCTATGAGGATTACCAACGTTTAGGAGATCAGTTGAATTAATAGCCTTTCTTCTGAATCTCAGCTAATCCTTCATCAATGGTGAATACAGCACCACATTTGGGGCATTTAATCTTTGTATCTTTCGATACCCCACACCCCAGAGCAAAAACTCCTACCATCATTAACACCAAAACTAAACTGATTAACCTTTTCATCCAATTCACCTCCTTTCACAACACCGTTAGTCTTCTTAATGCCAAACCTTTAAGGCTGGAAAATACTTTAAAACCGATAACAAAATTTTTTCTCCCTGTCAAGAAAAAATTTTTTTATTTTGTAACCCCTCACTCAGTTGAGGGATAAGTCTTTAGTGAGGGGTTATTCTGTTTTTATTTCTTCTTTCCCTTAGGGGTCTTTGCTGTCTTTTTGGTTTTCCCACAGCTTTTTACTCCACATGCCATCATCCATCACCTCCTTCAAGGATCTATTGATTTATTTATCCCTTTTAATTTAATATTTGTCAAGAATTTTTTTAGAACTCTGAAAGAGTCATAGAAAGAATGGGGAGGTAGGGTTCCAAACCCTTCGAATGCCTCTCCACTCTACCTCCCCAGTCTATAAAACTCGTTTTAAATACTTTTTCAGAGGTCTCTTTTAGAAAAAGCGAAGGAGAAGAGATGCCAGTTAAAAGGCAGGGATTCGGACTTCCAAGCGGGGTTTATTATCTTTCAGGAAATGAAGCCTCCGCGGAAGGAGCTATTGCTGCGGGATGTCGATTCTATGCAGGCTATCCCATTACTCCCTCCAGTGAGTTGATGGAACGAATGGCCCTTCGACTAAAAGAGATTGGAGGGGTCTTTATTCAGATGGAGGATGAGATTGCCTCTATCTGTGCTGTGATTGGAGCCTCATGGGCAGGGGCTAAGGCGATGACGGCGACTTCTGGACCAGGATTCAGTTTGATGCAAGAAGCCATTGGGTATGCCGCATTTACGGAGACCCCTTGTGTCATCGTGGATGTCCAAAGGGCTGGCCCCTGTACCGGGCAGGCAACAAGGGTGGGAAGTGGAGATATTATGCAGGCCAAATGGGGATCTCATGGGGACTATCAAGTCATCGCTTTCTCTCCATGGTCATCCCAGGAGATGTATGATTTTACTATTAAAGCCTTCAATCTGAGTGAGAGGTATCGGGTTCCTGCCTTTGTGATGGCCGATGAAGCGGTGGGTCATCTTAGAGAGACGATCCGGATTCCTGATAAGGTGGAGATATGGAATCGTAAAAAACAGAAAGGAGCCCCTCCTTTTGGAACTGAAGAGCTGGATGGAGTTCCTCCAATGCCGTCCTTTGGAGAAGGGGAGAGGCTTCTGGTAACAGGATCGACGCACGATGCCTTCGGGTATCGGAAGACGGATGATTCCGAGGTTCATTCTAAGCTGGTTCAGAGGATCAATCAGAAGATATTAAATCACAAAAAAGAGATCATCGAGATAGAAGAGCACTTCTTGGACGAAGCCGAGATCGCCATCGTTTCCTATGGTTTTACGGCGCGAAGTAGCCTCTATGCGGTAAAGGAGTTGAGAAAAGAGGGCCGAAGGATTGGGATGATGAGGCTAAAGACCCTCTGGCCTTTTCCGGACGAAAAGGTATCGGAACTTGGGAGAAAGGCGAAAAAGATTTTGGTCCCGGAGATGAACTTCGGGCAGGTGGCAGGGGAGGTAAGGAAATACTGCTCCTGTGAAATTATCCCTTTTCACCAGACGAATGGGGAGATCATCCGCCCTGAAAAGATTGAAGCCCTATTGAAGACTCTATGAGGTCAAGTTGAATTCAGCAGGGGTCAAAGATGGTTAGAGCATTGGAGAAGTATATTCGACCAGGAATCAAGACTACGCCCTTCTGCCCGGGTTGTGGGCATGGAATCCTCATGGGCCTCATTTTAAGAGCGATTGATGAGCTTCAGATGGATATGAAAAAGATGCTTTTTGTGTCTGGAATTGGATGTGCGGCTTGGATCCCGAGTCCACACTACAATGGGGATACCCTTCATACCCTTCATGGAAGGGCCTTAGCCTTTGCTACCGGAGCCAAACTCTTCAACCCCGATCTTTGTGTATTGGTTGTCAGCGGAGATGGAGATCTCTCTTCTATCGGTGGGAATCATCTTATCCATGCAGCAAGAAGAAATATTGATCTCAAGGTCATCTGCGCAAACAATATGATTTATGGGATGACAGGAGGCCAGGTTGCCTCCACCACTCCCAAGGGATCGAAAACCTCCACCACGAATGAGGGAAATCCCTATCCTCCTTTCGACCTTTGTCGTCTGGTAGAAGCCGCCGGGGCCACCTATGTGGCCCGATACTCTGTGACCCAACCTGTGGCCCTTGTCCGTGCCATTAAAAAGATTCTCCTCCGAGAAGGATTCTCTTTTATCGAGGTCCTCTCCCCTTGTCCCACCCAATATGGAAGGCGAAATCGACTCGATCGTCCTGAGGATTTGATCCGTGATCTCATTCGGCGATGTCTCCCTGTAGAGGAAGTCGAAGGGATGAGTGAGGAGGAACTTCATGAAAAGATTATTACAGGAGAATTTTTAGGATGAGCAGGATCCAGCAGATTCGATTCAGTGGTTTTGGGGGTCAAGGGGTGGTCCTTGCCGGTTTGCTTTTAGGGCAGGCAGGTGCCATCGAAGGGAGATATGTTTCAGGTTCCAATTCTTATGGAGCTCAGGCAAGGGGTTCGGGTTGTAAATCGGAGGTCATCCTTTCGGACCATCCGGTCGATTTTCCTCATCTTACCATTGCCGATATCTTAATCACCATGTCTCAGGGGGCCTATGACCTCTACTGGAAGGATGTTCGAGAAGATTCGGGGTTGATTCTTTATGACCGAGATTTTGTGACTCCGAAAGAGAATCGAAGGGTAAAACAGATTGGGATTCCTGCGACCCATCTTGCCCTTGAACGATTGAAGAATAAACAGGTTGCCAATATTGTCTTTCTGGGGGCTCTGGTTGAACTGACTCGAATCGTTTCCCCTCAGGCCCTTCGTAAAGCGATTGCCCTGCACGTGACAGAAAGATATCGGTCTCTTAATCTGAAGGCCTTTCGATTAGGGATGGATGCGGGGAGGAAGATCCATGGTTGAAGGAAGGACCCACCACCCCGTTATTGATCCTTCTCGTTGCCGTAGTTGTGAGGTTTGCCTGAGGGGTTGCCCAGCAGAACTCATCTCTGAATATCGGAGAGAGAAGGAAAGCCTTAGAGGGTTGCTCTATCAAAGGAGGTTAAGAAAAGGGGAGACGGAAGAGAAGGTTTCTCTTCCCCCCTGTCAGAAAGCGTGTCCTATTCATCAAGACACCAGAGGGTATGTGGCTCTTATCGCCAAAGGACAGTTCAAAGAAGCCCTTGAACTGATTCGAGAGGTCAATCCTCTGCCAGCCGTCTGTGGATATATCTGTCACCATCCTTGTGAAGAGGCCTGCCTTCGGGAGGAAGTGGACCATCCCATTCCCATTCGTCTTCTCAAACGATTTGTGGCCGAATTTGACCGACAAAGGGAGGAATCCAAGAGACTCGTTCGAGAAAGACGAGAGAAGGTCCTGGTCGTTGGATCAGGGCCAGCAGGACTTGCTTGTGCAAATGATTTGAGACTTATGGGGTTTAAAGTCACCCTCGTGGAAGCCCTCCCTGTCCTTGGAGGAATGCTTGCAGTTGGGATTCCAGCATTCAGGCTTCCGAGAGAGGTGTTAAAGATGGAGATTGAGGGAATTCGAAGGCTGGGAGTGGAGATGAAAACCTTAGAGCCTTTTCGCCTGGATGGAGACGGAAAGATCCTCAAGAGGTTGGGGGTGGATGCTATATTTCTTTCCACAGGGGCCCATCGGAGTTCCAAATTGAATATCCCTGGAGAATCCCTGAAGGGTGTCTACCCAGGAGTCGAGTTTTTAAGAGAGATCAACCTTGGGAGAAACGTGGCTATCGGAAAGAAGGTTGCGGTGATCGGGGGTGGAAATGTGGCTATTGATGTGGCCCGTTCGATCCTCCATCTGGGCCACAGGAGGGTGGATCTCTATTATCGACGATCCAGAGAAGAGATGCCTGCCCTTTCAGAGGAAGTAGAGGAGGCCATTCGTGAAGGGGTTCATCTTCATCTTCTCACCGCTCCAGTGAGGATCGTTGGAAGAGGAGGAAGGGTTGTTGGGATGGAATGTATGAAAATGCGGCTGGGAGAGCCGGACGAGAAAGGGAGAAAAAGACCCATCCCTATTTCAGGTTCCAATTTCAGAATCGAAGCCGATACGGTGATTGCTGCCATTGGTCAGAAAGTGGATTTAAGATCTTTCAAAGGGATTGAGAAAAATCCAGATGGCACGGTCCGGGTAGATCCTCTCACAGGGCAGACGAATATCAAGGGGGTCTTTGCTGGTGGGGATATGGTAAGTGGTCCGAGCTGGGCGATCGATGCAATTGCTTCAGGGAAGAAAGGGGCAAAAGCTATTGCCGAATTTCTTTCCTAAACATCTCATCCGAAGGGGAATATGACGCGGGAATGTAAAAAAGAGGACGTTCACAGGAAGAGACAGAAGAGATCTTCTCATCAAACCGGGGGAAAGGTTTCTCTTTCAGCGAAAGAAAGTCTCTTGAAAGAAGAGGTCGTCCAGGAAGCAAAAAGATGTTTGGGGTTAAGGGAATGTGAGGCCTGTGATCTCTGTAGTCTTCTCTGTCCCGATCTTTGTATCACACGGGATGAGAAGACAGGAGAAGTATTGATCGATCTTGATTACTGTAAAGGGTGTGGCATCTGTGCTGCCATTTGTCCCAAAGGGGCTATTCAAATGGTGATGGAGGAAGGGAGATGAATAAGAGGCAAAGAATCGATCTTAATTCGGATGTAGGGGAGAGTTTTGGGGCTTATAAAATAGGCCTCGATGAAGAGGTCATCCCCTATATTACCTCTGCCAACATTGCCTGTGGATTTCACGGGGGAGATCCCTCCGTGATGAGGAAAACCGTTTCTCTGGCCAAGAAGTATGGGGTGGAAGTGGGAGCCCATCCCGGATTTCCAGACCTTTTAGGTTTTGGAAGAAGGAATCTGGATGCTACCCTCGAGGAGATTCAGGATTACATCCTCTATCAGACAGGGGCTCTCCAGGCCTTTGCAGCGGCTCAGGGGCTCAAGCTCCAACATGTAAAAGCCCATGGAGCCCTCTATAATATGGCCGTCCAAAATCCTGCGATCTGGGAGGTGATGATGAAAGCCCTCTCCAGTCTGGACAAAGAGTTGATCCTGGTGGTCCTGGCTTCTTCCCATCGTGATGCTCTTAGGGAGATGGGAAAACGGTATGGGATTCGAATCGCCTTTGAGGCATTTCCAGACCGAGCCTATAGCCGAGAAGGGACTCTGGTCTCGAGAAGAGAGAAGGGCGCGGTCCTGCACGATCATGAAAGAGTGGCCCAAAGGGCATTGAAGATGGCTCTGGAGGGGAGAGTGACTGCCATTGATGGAACTGAAATTGAACTTCAGGCCGATACCCTTTGTGTTCATGGAGATAACCCTTCGGCTGTCGAGATGGTCAAGAGAATTCGGGAGGTCCTAATGGCCCATGGAGTGGAAGTTCTCTCCATGAAACATTTTATCTAAGGAGGAAAGAGCTTAATTCGTGGGGCTCTATCCAGAGGCCATTTTTAGATGGGTGGGAGATCGAGGCCTTCTCCTCGAATTTGGAGATAGGATTAGTCAGGAGATCAATGAGAAGGTCAGAAGGATGGCCCTCGCCATTCAAAAAGAATCCATCGAAGGCATCATAGAGACCATCCCGACCTATCGATCTCTTCTTGTGATCTATCATCCTTTAATTCTCCCCATCGAGGAGTTGAAGAAAAGACTTCGGAAAATCGAAAAGCACCTTCAAGAATTTCCTCTCCCTGAACCCAGATTAACCCGAATCCCGGTCCTTTATGGAGGGGCTTACGGGCCCGATCTCGAGTTCGTCGCCCGCTATCATCAGATCTCTCCAGAAGAGGTCATCCGTCTTCATTGTAGCCAGCCCTACTTGATCTATATGATTGGCTTTATGCCTGGATTCCCTTATATGGGAGAGCTCCCCGAGGCTCTGGTCACCCCAAGACTGAAGACCCCAAGGCTTTCTGTCCCCAAAGGGTCTGTGGCCATTGCTCAGAGACAGACAGGCATCTATTCGATAGAGAGTCCAGGTGGGTGGCAGGTTATAGGAAGGACACCTGTTGAATTATTCGACCCCAACCGAACACCCCCTTCTTTTCTTCGGATGGGAGATCTCGTGGAGTTTTATCCGATCAGTGAAGAGGAATATTTGAATTGGGATAAAAAAGATGGAAAGGGTGGAGGCCTTTGAGGTATTAGCCCCTGGGATTCTTACGACCCTTCAGGATCTTGGTCGATTCGGGTATGGTCAGTTTGGAGTCCCTCCTGCTGGAGCTCTGGATCCTTTTTCTTACCAGATTGCAAATCTCCTGGTTAAGAACATTGGAAATGAAGCCTGTCTGGAAATCACTTTGACAGGATTGAAATTGAGAAGCCTGGGTGAGTGTCTTATTGCAATCACGGGAGGGGATCTTTCACCCACCCTCAATGGAGACTCCTTAAAGATGTGGAACACCCATCTTTTGATTGAGGGTGATGTCATTACATTTAGAAGAGTTCGATCAGGATGTCGGGCCTATCTTTCAGTGAGTGGAGGCTTCGCTGTCGAGAGAATTATGGGGAGTTACTCCACCTACCTCTCCGGGAAATTTGGAGGGTTAGAAGGAAGGGCTCTTAAAAAAGGGGATATCCTCTATCGATTCAACCACTCCTATCCTTTGGATCGAGTGGGGCTCGGAGTTCCGGAAGATTGGATTCCCCAGTTTGACCGCGAAGCAACATTGAGGGTCATCTTAGGGCCCCAAGAAGATCATTTTACCGAGAAGGGTCTTCAAACCTTCTTTTCGTCTTCCTATGAAGTCACCCCTCAAAGCAATCGGATGGGAATTCGGCTTCGGGGTCCTGTGGTGGAAAGAAGACCCGACGTGGAAGAGTCCATTATCTCCGAAGGATTTCTTCCAGGTGCGATTCAGATTCCCGGGGATGGAAATCCGATCCTCATCTTAAATGAATTGGTCACCGGAGGCTATACGAAGATTGCTACTGTGATTTTTGTGGATCTCCCCAAGGCCGCTCAACTCAAACCAGGAGACCGGGTACGATTCCTTCCCATCTCCATTGAAGAGGCTCACTTTCTTCTCAAGGAACAGGAACAGCGATTGAGTGATTTTAAAAAACGATCGGAGTAGGATATGTCTTCTCCCTTACCTCTCTATAAAATTTATGCCGTTAAATATGCCGGTCCTTTAAAAAGTTCAATGGCGATGGTTCTCTGGAATACCGATTGGGAAAAGACGATTGAGAGAAACTACTATCTCTGGGTCATTCAAGGAGAAAGGGAAACCTTACTGGTGGATTGCGGAGTGGCGCCTTCTCTCGCAGAGAAGAGGAAGATTTCGGGTTATGTAAGCCCTGTGGAGGTATTGAGGAGAATTGGAATAGAAGCCAGTGAGATAAAAAAGATTATTCTCACTCACATCCACTTCGATCATGTCAGTGGAATAGAACTCTTTCCAAAGGCTACCCTCTATGTCCAGGAGAAAGAATTTCATTTCTGGATCAAGGATCCTATTGCTAAAAAACCTCCTTTTCTCAAGTTTACAGACCCGGTAGGGAATGCCTATCTGGCCAGCCTCGAAGGAACCGACCGACTCATCCTTGTTCAGGGAGATCAAGTTCTGATGCCAGGGATTGAACTCCTCCTGGCTCCTGGCCATTCTCCAGGGCTTCAGGTCGTTGCTGTGAATACCCTTCGTGGCACCGCCATTGTAGGTTCAGATTGTGCCCATCTTTTCAGAAATTATGAGGAGGAGATCCCGAGTTCCTTCATCATCGATATGGTTGCCTGGATGAGGACTTATGAAAAATTGAAAGCCAAAGTCTCCTCTTTGGACCTCCTCTTTCCTGGCCACGATCTCAAGATGTGGACCGATTACCCACGGGTGGCCGAAGATATTACTCGTCTGGTTTAATTCGAAAGGGAGAGTCTCAGACTCATAAAGGTGGGATGGTGGGTGGGTTTTCCTTCACGATGAAATTGACCCTGGGCGATTGAGAGAAAGGATTCCGGTCGATCCAAACCTTACAGCCATAGACCTTTTCGATATTTTCCGGAGTAATGACCTCCTCTGGAGAGCCAAGACAATAGATCCTTCCTTTTTGAAGAAGAATAAGACGATCACAAAATTCCGAAGTGAGATTGAGATCATGGGAGGCCAAGATGATCGTGACTCCTTTCTCACGATTGAGATTTAGAATGAGGTTCATGAAATCAAGCTGATGATGGATATCGAGATTTGAAGTGGGTTCATCGAGAAGGATAACCTCTGGCTCCTGGGCCAACGCCCTTGCAATAAAAACCCTTTTCCTTTCCCCTCCCGAGAGTTCATCCAGATATCTTTCTCTCAAAGGTAGAATCTCTGTCCACTCCATTGCCCTCTGAGCGATTTCCAGATCCTTCTTCCCTTCAAATAAGAAGGAGCCTAAATAAGGGGAGCGCCCCATCAGAACGACCTCTTCGACACGAAAGGGAAAAAGAGGGTAATTCTCCTGAGCGACGACGGCCATCTTTTTTGCAATCTCACTTCGACTCATTTTTTGAAGGGGTTTATCCTCGAAGAGGACCTGTCCCTTTTGGGGAGAGAGAAGACGGTAGAGAATCTTGAGGAGGGTGGTTTTTCCGGACCCGTTGGGGCCGATCATTCCCACAAAACCTCCTCTTTCAATTTTAAAAGAGATATCTTGGAGGATCCAATCCTGATGATATTGGAAATAGATGGATTGAACTTCAATCATAACGTTTTCACTCCCTTTCTCCTTCGGAGAAGATAGATGAAGAAGGGCCCTCCAAAGGCGGCGGTAATCACTCCCACTGGAAGTTCTACAGGAGCAAGGAGGGTTCTTGCCAGAGTGTCAGAAAGGATGAGGAAAGAGGCTCCTATGAGGGCAGAAGAGGGAAGAAGGAGTCGATGGTCAGCTCCGAAGACCATCCTTGCTCCATGAGGGACGATAAGCCCCACAAAGCCTATTAATCCACAAACCGAAACGGAGGCTGCAGTGATCAAAGAGGCGGAGAGGTAGGAGAGGAGTTTTAATCGTTCCACAGAGAGGCCCATCTGGATGGCTCCTTCCTCTCCAAGAAGGAGGAGATTATAGTGGCGAGAACGGGAATAGAGGAAGATAAACCCAAAGAGAATATAAGGGAAGATGATCCGAAGGGAGATAAAATTGGAGAAGCTGAAATCTCCCATTAACCAGAAGAGGATGGTATGGAGCTCTTCTTTTTGAGAGAGGGATAACAGAAATAGGATGACGGCTGAAAGAAAGGATCCGGTGACCACCCCTGCCAGAAGGAGGGTGTTTGGATGGATTTTCCCATTCTGTCTTCCAAAATAAAAAACGACTCCTATCGTTAAGAGGGCTCCCGTAAAGGAGGCCACAGGAAGACCGAAAGAGGTGGCGCTTAACCCCAGAAGAATGGCCAGGATGGTTCCAACGGCTGAACCACTGGAGACCCCTAAGATATAAGGGTCTGCCAGGGGATTTCTCAGAAGGGCCTGAAAGATGACCCCTGACATCGAGAGTCCAGCTCCTACCAATCCTGCCAGAAGAACCCTTGGAAGACGAAGGAAGAGGATAATCATCTCTTCGGCGTCCCTTTCTTTCTCACCTAACTCCATCAGGGAGTGGAAAAGGATGGTGATCGTCTGTTGGGGTTTAATTTTCACGCTCCCAACAGTCATAGAAAACAGAACGATAAGCAAGAGAAGGAGGGTTAAAAGAGAGGAGATGGCGATCACTTTTTTCAGGGTCACTATTTTCATTTCGATTCCTTTTCCGGAGGTCCAAACAGAGGGCCTCGATGGATCAATCGGGCCATTTCTTCAAGGCCATCAATCATTCTGGGAGAGGGTCTATCGATAAGGTCTGAATGAATGAGGTGAATCCGGCCCTGTTTGACCGCAGGGATGGTTTTCCATCGATTCCATTCTGAGATTATCCGATCGTAATCTCCTTTGGGATTCATGGTGCTTATGATAATGACCTCCGGAGATCTTCGCAGAACCTCTTCTCTTCCGAAGCGAGGATACATCTGTCTCTCCTCTCCAGCAATATTTTCTCCTCCTGCCAGACGAATAAGGTCATCGGCGAAACTCCCCTTTCCAACCGTGACCATTGGAGACTCTCCAATCTGGAGGAAAACTCGAGGTCGGGGAAGAGATTTTGTTTTTTCTATCACCTTTTGTTTTCGCTCTTTCATTTCCTGAATGATGGATGAAGCCTTTTCCTCCCGATGGACGACTTGTCCAAGGTGAAGGATACTCTGGAGGACATCGTCAAATTTTTTGGGAAAGATCACATAGGTAGGGATTCCCAGCCTCTCCAGACGGTTCACCATGTCTCTTGTATTTCCTGCTCCTGTCGCAATGACCAGGTCAGGTTTAAGGGAGAGAATCCTTTCAAAGTCAAGATGAATATAGCTTCCGACAGGAACCTTTTCTTTCGCCTTTTCAGGATAATTACAATTCAGAGTCACTCCGACGATGGCTTCATCCATTCCCAGAGCAAAAAGGATTTCTGTAATATTTGGGGCTAAGGAAATGATTCTCTTAGGAGGCCCTAAAAAGGTCACCCTTCTACCGACTTCGTCAATAAAGATGTTAGAAGGGAAAGCCATTTCTCTCCAAGAAAGAAGGATGAGAAGGAGTCCAAGAAGATAAAGAACCCAGGGTTTCTTATACCAACGAAGAGGGTGAGAGTGACTTCTCATTGGAGTTGAAATTTGATCGGGATATTGACCCAGAAGGTCACCCGATCCTCTCCTTTTTGGGCAGGGATGAATCTCCATTGTTTTATCGTTTCCATAGCCGATCGATCAAGGATTTCATAGCCTGAGGAACGTCGGATCTCAATCTGTCCAACTCGACCATTGGGAAGGACCTCCACTCTTAAGAGGACTTCTCCTTCGTATCCTTTTCTCCTGGCTTCTCGAGGATAGATGGGGTTTGGGTTCTCGACATATTTAGGATAAATCAGGCGGACCTCTTTTTCCGGTGGGGAAGGGTTCTTTTCAATCCCTTCAGAAGGAATCGCTGAAAGAGGGAGTTGGTGAACGGGTTTCTGGGGACTTTCCTCCTCGAATCGGTCTTCTATTTTTGAATCGGAAGAATCCTTTAAGGAGGCCATTCGAATGTCTTGTTGAATGCTATTCGAAAATTCAAAGGATTCGGATTCAGGGGGGATAGAGGGCGGTGGAGGTATAGGAACTCGTGCGACGACGGGCTCTTCCTCCTTTTTTTCTTCCTCAACGAACATTTCTTCTTTGATTGAATTTTCTATCCCGTTGTTTGTATGGGATATTTCCTCTTTCAAAACGGATTTCTGAGCCGAAACCATCTTGGGCTGAGGTTCAATAAAGAGTTTTGAGATAGAGACTTCAAGGGGATCGAAATGGGGAGGAGAGGGGGGTAAATCTAAGTCTGGGAAGAGGAGTGAAAAGAGAAAAAGAATGAGCAGGTGAATCCCTAAGGAGAGGAAGGCAGAGATCTTCAAACCTTTCGATTTCTTCATTTCCTAATTATCCATTCAAAATGGAAAACAAAAAGCCCGATCTTCAGTTGAAGACCGGGCTTTTAGCCTCATTTTCCCCTTCACAGTCTCCCACCGAAGACCTTCAGTGAAGCGTATTCAGGCAGGTTTTCTGACTTACGGATCCTCCTACTTCCTGCCCCTTCCCAGTCTTTCTCTTCAGACCAGTGGTTGCTGGCAGGTTTCGTCCCCGATTACAGCGGCGTGGCCGTCCTCGATTTTCACGAGGTTCCCTTTTAGGTCAAAGACCACCTGAATACGAATTTTGTAAATTTATATCATAAATCCATACGGAAAGCAAACGATGAAAATAAATTTGACCTAATCCCTCACTGAAGGGTTTGGATATTTATGGGTCCGCCAGGGAGGCCTCCGAAAATCTTAGAATGAGGAAACATTCCTCTTGGACCCTTCCCACAGCTGATTGACTCTCTGAGTAAATTATAGTATTTTTATTTAGTGGATAGAGGGGGTAAACCCCTCTTTCCTATTTTCACCTTTTGGGATGAAATTGGATGAAAGAATTTTTGTTCCTTGTTTCTAAACCGAGCAGGTATTTAGGCCAGGAGATCAATTCCATACGAAAAGATCTCTCCACCGTCAAACTAAAATTCTGTCTCGCCTTTCCCGATGTTTATGAAGTGGGGATGTCCCATCTGGGAATTCAAATTCTTTATTCCCTTCTTAACCAAAGAGGCGAGATCGCTTGCGAGAGGGTTTTTGCTCCTTGGATCGATATGGAAAGGCATCTGAGAGAAAAAGGAATTCCCCTCTCCTCCCTGGAGTCTTCTCTTCCCCTTTCTCAATTTGACATAGTGGGTTTTTCTCTTCAATACGAACTTTCATTTACCAATATCCTTAATATGCTTGAGCTTTCCCACCTCCCCCTCCTCTCGAAAGATCGGGATGAGAGATTTCCCCTGATCATCGCAGGAGGGCCAACCTGTTTTAATCCCCTCCCGGTTGCTGAGTTTTTCGATGCCTTTGTGATAGGCGATGGAGAGGAGGTCACTCTCGAAATCGCTGATTTAGTGATTCAATGGAAGACCTCAAAGGGGAAAAAGGAGGAGCTTTTAAAATCCCTTTCCAAAATCGAAGGGGTCTATGTTCCCAGTCTCCATCAAGGCGAGCCGATTCAAAAGAGGCTTCTCCCGGACCTCCAACGAACTTCTTTCCCCATTTCTCCGATTGTCCCCTATATGAGAATCGTCCATGACCGTCTCAATCTGGAGATGGCTCGAGGGTGTAAAAGGGGTTGTCGGTTTTGTGAAGCAGGCTTCATCTATCGACCTTATAGAGAGAGAAGTCCGGAGAGTATAAAAGAAGTGTTAAAACAATCCCTCCCTCAGACAGGATATGAAGAGTTTTCCCTCCTCTCCCTGAGCGCAGGAGACTATTCCTCGATCGCCCCTCTTCTCTCTACGCTCATGGATGATTACGAACCAGAAAAGATCGCCATCTCCCTTCCCTCCCTAAGAATAGAGAGCATCGTATCCCATCTGGCGAAAGAGATCCAGAGGGTCCGAAAGACAGGTTTTACCCTTGCCCCCGAAGCAGCCACCGAACGAATGAGAAGGGTCATTAACAAAGAGATGGATGAGGAGCTTCTCTTTCAGGGGCTTAAAGATCTTTTCGCTAAGGGGTGGAGAAATGTGAAACTGTATTTCATGATTGGCCTCCCCACGGAAAGAGAAGAGGATCTGGAGGCGATCTTAACCCTTTCTCATCAACTTGCTTTATTGGGTGAGAGGCAGAAACTCTCTCCCCATATCAGTGTCAGCGTGTCTACTTTTGTCCCGAAGCCTCATACCCCTTTTCAGTGGGCCTCCCAGATTTCTCTCCAGGAGATGGAGGAGAAACTTCAGTTTCTTAAAAAGGGACTAAAAAAGAATCTTCGATTGAAATGGCAGGATCCCTATCTTAGCTTTTTAGAAGCGGTCTTTTCAAAGGGGGATAGGAGACTCTCCCGGGTATTGATGGAGGCCCGTCGTTTGGGATGCCGTTTCGATGGGTGGAGTGATCAGTTCCGATATGATCGGTGGAGAGAGGCGTTTGAAAGGGCGGGGATTGATCCGGAGGAATATAGGAAAGCAAAGACCCTCACCGATCCACTTCCATGGGCTTTCATTGAGACAGGGGTAAAAACCCATTTCCTCTGGGAGGAATATCAAAGGGGAATGCGTGCACAATGGAGTCTCCCTTGTGGAGGGAAGGATTGCCATCGTTGTGGTGTTTGTGACGGTCAAGAAATTACGGTGAAAGAAGGCGATGGGTGGAGAGAATTTCCAGAGGGCTTGAAGGCTTCTCAAACGGGGGAAGAACGAAGGAAATCAACCCTCAGGAAATTCCGCCTCACATTTGCCAAAAAGGGAGATCTCCGATTCCTTAGTCATCTTGAACTGGCCCACCTCTTCTATCGAGCAGCCAGGCGAGCCCGTCTTCCCCTTTGCTACTCGGAGGGGTTTCATCCCATGCCCAGAATCATCTTTGAGAGAGCCCTCCCGGTTGGAGTCGAAAGTCTCAGTGAGAAAGTCGATATTGAATTGGTTGGAAAAATGTTTCCTGAGGAGATAAAAGAGAGGCTGAATCGGACCCTCCCAGAGGGGATCGAGATCATGGATGTCAAAGAGCTTCCTCTCTCTCTTCCCCCTACCTCTCCCCTTCATCGGGTCACATACTGGATCCCTCTCGATCATCTTATGACAAAAGAAGATCTTTATTCTATGATTCAAAGGGTATGGGAAAAAGAGGAATTCTTTATTATCCAGAAGAGGAAGGGAAAGAAGAGAAGACTGGACCTCCTTCCATTAATTGAAAAGATGGAGGTAAAAGAGGATAGAGGGGCCGGATTTGGACTTTTTCTGATTCTCCGAAGTTCAGGGGGGAAGATGGCCAAACCCCATGAAGTATTGGAGGCGGTCCTGGGTTTGAAGGGAGAAGTTCTGGCCCGATGTCACGTGATCAAGGTGGAGTAAAGCAGGAGAATACCCTATGACCAACGAATTGATTATCAATGTAAAACCATGGGAGACGAGGGTGGCCTTTATTGAAGATGGTATTCTCTCAGAGCTCTTTATCGAGCGGACCAAGGATAGGGGGCTCATCGGGAATATCTATAAAGGAAAAGTCGTCAAAGTACTTCCAGGAATGCAGGCCGCTTTTGTGGATATTGGATTGGAGAAAGCTGCTTTTCTTTATGTGTCGGATGCCTACGGGGCGTTAGAAATGTTTGAAGAGATGGGTTTTTCAGGGATGGAAGTGCCTTCTTCCTCTAACCCTCCTTTTCCAATTGAGGAGATCCTTTCCGAGGGACAGGAGATTGTGGTCCAGGTTTCTAAAGAGCCCCTGGGAACAAAGGGGACTCGGATTACCTCTCATATTACCCTTCCAGGCCGCTATCTGGTCCTCATGCCCATGGTGGATCATGTGGGCGTCTCCAGAAAGATCAAGGATGAAAAAGAGCGGAGAAGGCTGAAAGAGATTGTCCAGAGCATAAAGCCCCCTTCCAGCGGATTTATCGTTCGGACGGCCAGTGAAGGAGCCGAGGCTGAAGAGATTCGAAATGATATGGAATTTCTCCTTCAACTTTGGCGCAACATTCAGAAAAAGAAGGAGAATGTGACCGCTCCTTCTCTTCTTTACAGCGATCTCACTTTGATCCTTCGGGTTCTTCGGGACATGCTCTCTCCACAGGTTCACCGGATCGTGGTGGATTCAAGGGAGGAGTATGAGAATATCCTTTCTTTCATCAATACCTATATGCCCAAACAAAAGTATGAGGTCATCCTCTATGAAGAGAAAGAACCCATCTTTGATGCCTATGGGATTGAGATGGAGATGGATAAGCTTTTACAAAGGAAGGTCTGGTTGAAATCGGGGGGATACATTGTGATCGATATCAATGAGGCCTTGGTGGCCATCGATGTGAACACCGGGAAATATGTTGGGAAGAGAAATGTGGCAGATACCATTCTTAAGACCAATCTGGAAGCGGCTAAGGAGATTGCCTACCAGTTGAGGGTTCGAAATATTGGAGGAATTATCATTATTGATTTCATTGATATGGAGAGAGAGGGAGATCGAGAAAAGGTGATCCAGGCCCTGGAAGAGGCTCTGAAGAAAGATCGGCAGAAAACGACCCTCTTTAAGATCTCGGAACTGGGATTGGTAGAAATGACTCGCAAACGAACCCGGGAGAATATCTCGAGAATTTTAGGAGAGCCCTGTCCTTACTGTGACGGGTCAGGGATGGTTAAGTCAAAAACAACCGTCTGCTATGATCTCTTTCGGGAAATCGAGAGGACAGCCTCCCACTTGGGAGGAAATAGTATCCTGGTGGAAGCCCATCCCGATGTGGTGGATATGCTATATGAAGAGGAGAGAAGCGGGGTGGAGGAATTGGAGCGAAAATTGAAAAAAAAGATTGTCATTAAATCAAAGTCAGGTTTTCATCAGGAACAATTCAATATCATTGAAATTTGACAATAAATATTAAATCTATTAATATTTATGTTTAATTCATTTGGGGGAGGACAATGTTTGCGGTGCTAAGAACTGGAGGAAAGGAGTATAAGGTTTCCAAAGGGGATATCATCCGAGTCGAGAAACTGGAAGGAAAGGTTGGCGATTCCGTAACCCTCAAAGAGGTTCTGATGGTAGGGGAGGGGGATAAAATTCAGATTGGAAATCCTACAGTGGACCAGGCGACGGTCATTGGAGAGATTATTCAACAGACAAAGGGGAGGAAAGTGCTCACTTATAAAATGAAAAAGAGGAAGAATTACCGGCGAATGAAAGGTCATCGTCAACATTATACCTATTTGAAGATTCATGACATCACGATTCAATAGATTGGGGGGAGATTTTTATGGCTCATAAAAAGGCAGGAGGAAGCTCACGGAATGGAAGGGACAGCCCGGGGCAGCGCCTTGGAGTGAAGCGTTTTGGAGGTCAATGGGTAAAGGCAGGAAATATTCTGGTGCGGCAGAAAGGGACCCGAATCTTTCCTGGAGCAAATGTGGGGATGGGGAAAGATTTTACTCTCTTTGCCAAGATAGATGGATTTGTCATATATGGACAAAAAGGGGGAGATAAAAAGATCGTAAGTGTTTCTCCAACCCTCTAAGCCTCCTTTTTTAGGATATTGCCATCGTTTCAGATCGAAATGAAATTTGTAGATGAAGCCAAAATTTTGGTCAAAGGGGGCGATGGGGGGAACGGATGTGTCAGCTTCAGAAGAGAAAAGTTTGTTCCTAAAGGGGGTCCAGACGGAGGGGATGGAGGAAAGGGCGGGGATGTGATCCTCCAGGCAGACGAGCAACTTTCAACCCTTCTCGATTTTACCTACCTTCAACAATTTCGAGCCCAAAAAGGGAGTCACGGAAAAGGCAAGAATCAGACTGGAAAGGATGGAGAGGATCTCATTGTTCGGGTTCCGGTGGGCACTCTGGTCAGGGATGCAGAGACAGGAGAGGTTCTTCAAGATTTAATCTTTGATGGACAGAAATTTATTGCAGCCCGGGGAGGACGAGGGGGAAGAGGAAATGCAAGATTTGCTACTCCTACTCATCGAACTCCTCGTCATGCCGAAAAAGGGGAGAAGGGGGAGGTTCGTTGGCTTCGTCTGGAGCTTAAGCTTCTTGCGGATGTGGGCCTGATCGGATATCCCAATGTAGGAAAATCTACTCTTCTTTCCAAGATCTCTTCGGCAAAGCCGAAGATTGCCGATTATCCTTTTACTACGCTGGTCCCGAATCTGGGAGTGGTAAGGAGAGAAGAAGGAAGAGCTTTCGTCGTTGCCGATATTCCTGGACTCATTGAGGGAGCTTCTCAAGGAGCAGGACTGGGATTAACCTTTCTCCGACATATCGAGAGAACCCGGCTCTTGGTTCACCTTTTAGAGGTCACCGAAGAGAAAAACCGAACTCCTATTCGGGATTTTGAAACCCTTAATAAAGAATTAAGGGCCTATCACCCCTCCCTGATCGAAAAGAGGCAGTTGGTCGTTCTCAATAAGATTGACCTCCCTTATGTTCGAGAGAAGGCCGGAGAAATAAGGCATCAATTTGAGAAGATAGGACATTCACTCCATCTCATTTCTGGGAAGACAGGGGAAGGGATTGAGGAGTTGATTGACCTCCTCTTGCAAATATTGGAGTCAGAAAAAAGGACCGAGGAAACGGAGGGTTATCATCCCTCATTGAGTGAGGGGTTACGAAGGATTTAAAATTGAGGATTAAAATTTTATAATAATAAAGGATTGTTAAAAGAGCAGGAATGGGGAAGAGGGTAGGTCTTTTTGGAGGAACGTTTAACCCTATTCACCTTGGTCATCTAAGGGGGGCAGAGGAGATTAGGGAGGCTTTTGATTTGGAGGAGATCATATTCATTCCTTCCTCCATCCCCCCTCACAAGGTTTCCGAGAAGGTGATTGAAGCAAAATATCGTCTGGAGATGGTGCGGTTGGCCATTTCTGAAAATCCTTTCTTTAGCCTCTCCGATATTGAACTGAAAAGAGCTGGAAAATCCTATTCGATTGATACGATTCAGTATTTCAGAGAGACCTATCCATGGACTCTCTATTTTATTTTAGGAAGCGATGCTTTTGTGGAGATAGAAACGTGGAAGGAGTACCAGACGCTCTTCACCCTATGCGATTTCATTGTTATGGTGAGGCCAGGAGTCCAGAGCCATTCTCTCACGTCCCGTCTCCCGAGCTCTCTTCGGACTCATTTTCGTCCAGAGGGGGAAGAGGGGAGATGGATTCATTCCTCGGGACATTCCCTTTTTTTTAAGGAGATCACGTTTCTGGATATTTCTTCCACAAAAATCCGTGAAGCGATTGCCCATGGGAAATCGGTCAAATACCTTCTTCCTCCTGGAGTGGAGAGCTATATTAAAGAGTGCGGACTCTATCAAAAAATCGGAGGTGAGGTTTAACTCTATCTTTTTTGTTGCGATCGTTTTATTTTCTGTTATAATGCTTCACCTAAAATCATTTTAATAGGAGGATATGAGCCGAGACCCAAAGACAAAATTAACCCTTTGCATCAAAGCAGCGATTGAGAAAAAAGCCCTTGATCCCGTTATTCTGGAGTTGAAGGGACTCTCTTCCGTTACCGATTATTTTCTCCTTTTTACCGGGAAGTCGGATCGTCAGGTCCAGGCGATTGCTCAAGCCATTGAAGAAGAACTGAAAAAAAAGGGAATTGTTCCGCTTGGACAAGAAGGGACAGAGCAAGGGAGATGGATTCTGATGGATTATGAGGATGTGGTGGTTCATATCTTCCTCGAACCTGTTCGAAAATTTTATGATCTCGAAGGGCTCTGGATTGAAGCCCCTCGAGTTGATTTGATCAAAGGAGTAGATCTTGACAATGGGACAAGGAGAGCAGAGAAAAGAACTCGATAAAAAGACATTGGAGCGGTTCAAAAAGATCCTTCTCAAAGAGAGGGAGCAGATCGTTGGGGAGGTGATGCAAACCTATAGATCCTCTCAAGAGGTAGGACAGGACGGGATCCAGGATATTGGGGACGAGGCTTCCAATATCTATAATAAGCAGATCCTGATGAGCCTGAACGAGAGCGAGCGGTTGAGACTCCAGGAGGTCGACGAGGCCCTCGATCGGATTGAGAATGGGACCTATGGGATTTGCGAGGAGTGTGGAGGTCCCATCAGTTTAAAACGGCTGGAGGTCAGGCCCGTGGCGAAATACTGTGTTCCCTGTCTGACCAAACTGGAGAAAGGGAGATAAACGATGTGGACAAAATTATTATTGATTATCATTCTCATCCTGATCTCCCTTTTCTGCTGGATTTCCCTTATCAACCCTGTCGATTTGGAATTTCACTTCTTTGGAAGGGTGATTCCCACCGATCTTTCCACCCTCATGATCTCCTCTTTTGTTTTGGGAGCGATGCTCGTCTTTATCAGCACCCTTGCCCGCGATCTCAAGCGATCCGTTGAGCAGTACCGTCAATCTCGTAAAAGGAGGAAGGAGGAAGCCCTTCGAGAGGAATTGAATCGGGGAACGGAGTACTTCCTTCGGGGAGATTTCCAGAAGGCCAAAACCCACTTTATGGAGATCCTGAAGTCCGATCCTCTTCAGATCGATCTTTATCTCAGACTTTCAGAAATCGCCCTCAAGGAGAAAAAGGATGAGGAAGCCCTTCAGTGGCTGGAGAGGGCGAGGCTCTATGATCCGAGGAATGTCAATCTCCTTCTGATGGAATCTGAGATCTACCAGCGAATGGGTCGGAGGGAAGAAGCGATTCAGGCATTGAAGCGGGTGATTCGTTTGGACGAAACTAACCTGAATGCCCTAAAGAGCTTGAGAGGGTTATATCAGGAGAGCCAGCAATGGGAAGAGGCCATCCAAATTCAGAAGGCCATTCTCAAACTCACCAAAGGGAAGGCCTCTGAGGAAGAGGAGAGGCTTTACCTTTTAGGATTAAGATACGAACGGAGTCGGAAACTTTCCGAGCAGAAGGATGAGAAGTCTCTCGAGGAAGCCTTAAAGGTAGCCAAAGAACTGATTCGAGAGGATAAGACCTTTCAACCCGGATTTTTACTCTTAGGAGATATTTATCGCCGATTGGGGAAGATGAATTCTGCAAAGAAGGTATGGAGAAAAAGTTTTAAACGATTTAAATCCATTCCTTTTATGTTCCGGCTGGAAGATCTCTATTTGAATGAAGAGGATCCGAGTGCCCTGCTTCAGCTTTACCAAAAAGCGATCGCCGAAGAACCTGAGAATTGGTTGCTTTATTTCTTTTACGCAAAGCTCTGTTTGAGGTTAGAGATGCTGGAGGAGGCCCAAGAGGCGATCCAGGAGGTCAGTTTCCGAAAAAAGGACTTTCCAGCTCTGCACAGACTCCTTGCCGAACTCTATCTCCATAAGAAAGATTTCAGTCGAGCGGCCCAGGAATTTGAGAAGACCTTCGAACTGAGCGGGACCGCCTACCTTCCTTTCACATGTAGAGTCTGTCAAAGGGAATCAAAAGAATGGGAAGCCTTCTGTCCACAATGCCATCACTGGAATACTTATACCATTGAAAAAGAGGAAGAGAAACGTTCTCTACCTATTTTTCCTTCCCATTCTGAACCCATGAGATTTCCCATGGATTCTTTCAAGATTCCCCTCCGAAGATAAAAGGAATGTTTCGGTATCTTCAAACCCTCCTCCATTTTCTGGTTCCCTATCCGTGTCCATGTTGTAAGAAATTTTTAGACGAAAAGGAAAAGGGAATCTGTTCGTCCTGTCTTTCAAAGATTCGTTGGATCGAACCCCCCTTCTGTTCCGTCTGTGGAATGCCCTTTCCCTCTCCCGAATTAGAGAACCATACCTGTGGATCCTGCCTCCTTCGAAAGAGACCTTTCCATAGGGCCAGGGCATTGGGATACTACGAAGGAACTCTCCGTTTGGCCATCCATCAATGGAAGTATCAGGAGAAGGCCTCTCTCACCTCCTTTTTTGGAGAGAAGATGGTGGAAGGATTCTATCGATATTGGAGTCCTTCTGAGATTGACCTCCTCCTCCCAGTCCCCCTTCATCCCACCCGATTAAGGGAGAGGGGATTTAATCAATCCCTTCTTCTCGTCAAGACGTTGAGCCATCGGACAGGGATTCCTTACCAAAAGAGACTTCTTCAAAAGATCCATCCTACTCCTCCCTTAATGGAACTTCGTGCCGCGGAGAGGGAGAGGGTCATCAAGGGTTCCTTTCGAATCGTTAAGAAAGAGGAGATTGCGGGAAAGTCCATTCTTCTCGTCGATGATGTCTATACCACAGGGGCTACCGTCAGTGAGTGTGTAAAGGTTCTTTTGGCCGGAGGAGCCGCCCGGGTGGATGTCTTTACCCTCGCTCATGCCATTAAAGGGTTTTGAAAGAAGATGGGTCAGAAGAAAATCATCTTTCTGTGGATCCTCCTTCCTATTTTCATCGTAGGATTGTTCCTTTTCCTTGCGACCCATTATCTTGCGGATCCTACCCTTTTTCAGCAAACCCTGAAGAAGGCCCTCTCCGATCATCTTCAGGGAGAAGTCTCTTTTGAAAAGGCGAAATTGAAACTCTGGGGAGGGATAGGGATTCTCTTCGAAAATTTCAGGATCAAGGACCCCTCTGCAACCTTCGAGCTTTTTGAGACTAAAAGGCTGATTGTAAACTTAAGAGTTCTCCCCCTTTTGAAGAAAGAGATTAAATGGAAACGGATTCTCTTAGATCGGCCTGTTTTTAGAATCGTCAGAAACAGAGAAGGGGAGGTCAATCTCTTTCATCTTCCTCTAAAGAGGGGGAGGTTCGAAGGCTCCCATCAAAGATGGGTTCAAATCCTTGCCTCCCTATCTGGAGGCTCCCTGACGATCCAAAACGGAGAGGTTTCCTTCCTCGATGAGAGCCTGAATGAAACCACTCCCTTCTTTAAGGTCCAATCCTTTCAGCTTCGCCTTTCAAGGGTCTCTTTTCAGAACCCTTTCCCTTTTCAACTTCGCGGGAAACTCCTGCATGGATCAAGGGAAGGTCATTTCTCTATCTCTGGAACGATCGAGAGCATCCCTCCAGAGATGCTCCTCTCCAAAGGGAAGATGAGGGCAGAGGTGGAACTCCAGGGGATCGATGTGTCTCATTTCTGGCCTTATTTAAAAGGGTTCCTTCCCATGGAAAAAATCGCAGGGATTCTTCATCTCTCCGGAAGTTTTCAGGGACAACTCACTGGTCCCTTTAAAGCCAAAGCGAGGATGCAATTCAAAGAGGTCACTTACGAACATTCGAAGGTGTTTGCTTATTCCTTCCATCCCCCATGGGTCAACATAGAGGTGAGTGCTGAATATGATCGGAACCACTTCAATGTCTCCCAAATCTATGTGGAGCTGCCAGAGATAAAGGTAAAAGGGAAAGGGGTGATTTACGGAATTGGGACTGAGGAGATGGGCCTGAAGGCCGAGGCCCAGAGCAGCCCGTTTGAAATCACGGAGGGAAGAAAATTTATTCCTTTTAGGATCATTACTCCTAAGGTCTCTCATCCTCTTTTCAGGGGTGAAGGTAGTGGTCTTGCCCAAATCCTCTCTGTAAAGCTTTCGGGAAAGATTTCTGAGATCGATCAATGTGATCAGTTGAAGAATGCCCATGTCCTTTCGATCGAAATGAAGGTCGAGAGGGCCCGATTAAAACTTCCATGGGACCTTCCTCCACTGGAAGGAATGAGGGCTCATCTCCTCTTCAAAGAGGGTCATCTCTTGGTCAAAGAGGCTGAAGGGAGATTTCTTCATTCTTGGATTGACCGAGCTCATGGGACTTTCTATGAACTTCTTCAGACCCCCACTCTTGAAATGGACTGGGAAGGCCGATTCGATCTCACCGATCTCCTCTCTCTCTCCAAATTCCAACCTTTTTCCGAAGGATTTCCCAAAGAGCTTTCCTCAATCACCTCTCTTTCCGGAAAAGCAAACTACCGGGTCCATTTTAAAGGGAGATTGACATCCCCTTTAAGCTTTGACCATCAGGGAAATTACCTGCTCTCCAGGGTTCGAATGACCCATTCACAGATTCCTTTTCCTATCCTGATAGAGGGAGGTGAGATCACTCTTTCTAATACTCGTCTTCAGTGGTCTGGGACGAAGGTCACCTTTGGAGGTTCTTCTTTGTGGATGGATGGCCTCTGGGAGGAGAAAAGAAAATTGGAGGTATCGGGGTCCGGACGAGTCGATCTTAAAACCCTCGCCCAGCTTTTTCGGTGCCCTCTCTTTCCTGAGAATGTTCGATTAAAGAGCAAAGAGTTGGAAGGCTTCTCAGGGGTAGGAGATCTCTCTATTAAATTCAAAAGGGTGGGTCTCAAAGACCTTCCCTTTTACGAAATAGAATTTAAACCTCAAGGGGTTTCCTTCTCCCTTTTAGGAGCTCCTCACCCGATTCTCTTCAGGGAGGGAGGAATCTCTTTCTCCCCTTCCCGAATTCACTTTTCAAAGTTAAAGATCCGATACGAAAATGACTCCATCCTGATGGATGGAAAGATGGAGGGGGATCGATTAGACCTCCTTACCTCAGGACAGATCCATCTCAAAAATCTAAAAGACCTGTTTAGATCTCCTCTTCTACCCGAATCCCTGAAATTCTCTCTGAATGATTTTGAGCTGATAGATGGGATCGCCCAAATTCGACTCCAGTGGAAGGGAGAAAGGGGGAAAGGGGAAACCATCCCACAAGGGTCGATTCGACTAAGAGAGGTCTCTTTTCAACATCGAGATCTTCCTCTCCCTCTCTTAAGTGGAGAGGGGAGTATATTCTTTACCCCTCAACAGATTCGAATAGAAGAGGGGAGGGCTAAATTAGGAGAGTTTCCGTTTACCCTTTCCTTAAGCTGCTCTCGCTCTCACCTGAAAGAGGTGGGATCCACATCTCAGAGGGAACCGTTAAAAAGAGAGATTGACTTTACCTTTCACTCCCCCCGATTCGATCTTGACCTTCTCTTTCCCAAAAAGGAAGGGGAGGAACGTCTCTCTTTTTTAAGGTTCAAGGAATGGCTTTCTCATTGGATCATTCATGGAAAAGTCAGCATTGAAGAAGGGAGATTCCGAGGCCTTCCATTTCGTGAGTTTAAAGTGGAGATGAACACGATGGATGAAAAACTTTTTGTTCATCCATTTCAATTGAAATCCAATGGAGGGATCTTTTCCACGTCAGGGTGGATGGAGTCCTCGGCCCGGGGAGTCAAATTTGAACTCCATCCCCGTCTCTATGATCTGGAAGTCCAGAGATTTCTGCAAATCCTTTTTGAGAAGAAGGAAAAGGTTCTTCTCTCTGGAATGTTAACAATGGATCCCTTCCAACTCAGAGGGGAAGGGGAAAATTTCCAACAGATCAAAGAGTCTTTGAATGGAGAGTTAAGATTGACTTTGGAGAAGGGGGTCATTGAGAGGGGGAACATCTTGGCCAAGATTTTTTCTCTCCTGAATGTGTCCCAACTTTTTAAAGGGAGAGTGCCTGATTTGAAAACCAGAGGTCTTCCTTATCGATGGATCACTGCAACCATTCGGGTCAGAGATGGGATTGCCTTCACCGAGGATCTTCTGGTGGAGAGTGATGCGATGAGAATCACGGCGATCGGGAAGGTCGATCTCGGTAAGAATCTCATCGATGCAAGGGTTGGAATCCACCCATTGATTACGGTAGATACTCTCATCAGTCATATTCCCATTGCCGGTTATATCCTTACGGGAAAGGATAAGGCTTTTCTTTCCTATTTCTATGAGGTGAAAGGTGGGCTCGATGATCCAAAGGTTGAAGCCATCCCTTTCAAAAGTATGGGGGAGGGATTTTTAGGGATGGTGAAACGCCTCCTGGAAACTCCCCTGCGGCCTTTTCAAAGGTCTAAGGGGAATAAAGAGTGAAGGGCTTTTGTTTCATCAAAGGGGGGATAGGTTCTTTAACGATTCACGTGCCCGAAAGGCAGCTCCAAGAAGGGCGGTTCTTTCGTTCATAATGACTTTCACTGGAATTTGAGCCATCAACTCAGAATATCTTCCTTTATCTTTAAACGCTTTCATGAAGGTTCCATCTTTCAGTTTCCAGAATATTTTTGGAGCAATTCCTCCTCCGAGATAGATTCCCCCCAAGGCCATCACATGAAGGGCAAGGTTTCCAGCCGCAGCTCCGTAGATAGAGACAAAGAGATCTAAGGCCCTTTCACATAGTCTATTCTTTTTTAATCGGGCTATTTCAGAGATGATGAGAGGGGGATCTCCCTGCTCTATCATTTCTCTTAGCCAACAGGGTTCCTGACCGAACCTTTTTGAAGCCTTGAGGAATTGATAGATATGGAAAAGACCTGTTCCAGAGAGAAGCCTTTCATAGCTCACATGACCATAGCGTTTAGAAAGATATTGAAGGAGTTCGATTTCCAATCCATTTCGTGGTCCAAATTCCACATGTCCCCCCTCTGAAGGAGAAGGAATATGACGCGTTCCATCCCAGAAGAGAATGGCCTCTCCCAGTCCTGTTCCTGCAGAAAGGAGGGCCTGATTTCCTTTTCTCTTTATCCCAGGATTTAAAATTTTGACATCCCTCTTTTTTAAAAGAAAGATCCCGTAGGCATTTGCAAGAAGATCATTGATGATCTCCAGGCGCTTTAGGGAGAACCTTTTTCGAAGGGAAGGGAGGTGAATCGTCCAAGGAAGATTGGTGAGTCTCACGAAGTTGCCGGTAATGGGAGCAGCCACTCCCAGACAAGCGATATCCACCTTTTCCCCTCTATCCAGAAAATCTTGAAGGATGGGCTCTAATCCCGAATATTTCTTGCTGAGGTAAATTTTCTCTTGATAGAGATGGAGATGCTCTCTCTTCCATAGAAAGAGGGCCAGACGAATCTTTGTCCCACCTATATCTCCCGCAAGGATCGTTTTCATCCTATTCTTTTATATATAGCCCTTTCTTCCCTGTCAACAGAGAGGATCATTTAGGCTCATTTTGTGAACTCTGGATACCCAGGAAAAAATGGAGAGGTAGCCTGTAGTAGACCCTACGGAGAGGAATTGATTTTCCTTTCAATCCAAATTATTATAAATTTAGAACTTTAAAGAAAAGAGGAAAAAACCAATGAAAAGTCCAAAATATGTCTATCTTTTTGAAGAGGCGGACGGAAGGAATAAGAAGCTCTTTGGAGGAAAAGGAGCAGGCCTCGCAGAGATGACTCGAATGGGGCTTCCCGTTCCTCCTGGATTTATTGTGACCACTGAAGCGTGCCGTCATTACTATGAAAATAAAAGAAAACTTCCAAAGGGACTGATGGAAGAGGTTCAGGAAAATATAAAAAAGATTGAAGAAAAGACAGGAAAGATTTTTGGAAATCCTCAAAACCCTCTCTTCTTTTCTGTCCGCTCTGGAGCAGCCATCTCTATGCCCGGAATGATGGATACCATCCTCAACTTAGGATTAAACGATGACACGGTTGAGGGGCTGATTCGCATCACCTCGGATGGAAGATTTGCCTTTGATGCCTATAGACGATTCATTCAACTCTTCGGTAAGATTGCCTTAGGTGTGGAAGAGCATGAATTTGACGACATCCTTGACCGAACGAAACAGAAGGTGGGAGCTCGATACGATACCGACCTCGATGCAGATCATCTCAAGGATATCTGTCAACAATACCTTAACTTGATCAAGAAGAGAAAGGGTTTTCCCTTCCCAGAAGATCCCATGGTTCAACTCAAACTGGCGATTGAAGCGGTCTTTAAGTCCTGGATGGGAAAGAGAGCGGTGGATTATCGTCGGGAGTTCAACATTACTTCAGAAATGGCAAATGGCACAGCGGTCAATGTCTGTACCATGGTGTTTGGAAATATGGGTTTTGACTCAGCCACAGGAGTGGCCTTTACTCGGGATCCTGCCACTGGAGAGAATATCCTCTATGGAGAGTATTTAGTCAATGCTCAGGGGGAAGATGTGGTGGCTGGAATCAGAACTCCAAAACCGATTCACGAGATGAAAAAGGAGATGCCAAAGATTTATCGTGAATTGGAGAGAGTGAGGAAGATCCTTGAGGAACACTTTCGAGAGGTTCAGGATTTTGAATTTACGGTAGAGAAGGGAAATCTCTATATCCTACAAACACGAAACGGAAAGATGAATGCTCAGGCCATCGTTCGGACCTCCAGGGAGATGGTTCAAGAGAAACTGATCAGCAAAGAACAGGCCGTCCTCCGTCTAAAACCTTCAGATCTGGAACAGCTTCTTCATAAGCGGATCGACCCTAACTTTAAAGGAAAGCCAATTGTTACCGGGTTACCCGCCTCTCCTGGAGCGGCCTCCGGGAAAGCGGTCTTTGATGCCGATGAGGCAGAGCGATTGGGGAAGTTAGGACATAAGGTCATTCTCGTCCGAGAAGAAACGAAACCTGAAGATATCCATGGATTCTTTGCCGCTCAAGGGATTTTGACCAGTCGAGGTGGAAAGACCTCCCATGCCGCAGTCGTAGCTCGAGGAATGGGAAAGCCCTGTGTCTCGGGATGCGAGGCTCTCCACATCGATCTAAAAGAGAGGATGGCTACTATTGATCATCTGACGATTCGAGAGGGTGATTTCATTACGATCGATGGCTCTAAAGGAGAGGTTTATTTAGGGGAAGTTCCGACCGTGGAGCCTGAGATCAGCAAAGATCTCCTTACCCTTTTAAGTTGGGCAGACGAGATAAGAACCTTAGGAGTTCGAGCCAATGCCGATACTCCTGAAGATGCCATGAAGGCAAGACAGATGGGAGCCGAAGGGATTGGCCTCTGTCGAACAGAGCGGATGTTCAATGCCGTGGACCGCCTCCCGATCGTTCGAGAGATGATCCTTGCAGGGGACAAGAAAAAAAGGGCAGAGGCCGTGGCAAGGCTTCTTCCCCTCCAGAAGGGTGATTTTAAAGAGATCTTTCGGGCCATGAAAGGACTTCCAGTGACGATTCGCCTCCTCGATCCTCCCCTCCATGAGTTTCTCCCCTCTGCGGAGGAATTAGCTGAAGAGTTGAGAAATCTCGAGAATCTCGAATCGGCACTCGCCTCCATGGAGAATATCTCGGAGGCCATGAAATACCTCGATACCCGTTCCAGAGAATCTTTAAAGCTTCTCGAACATGTAGCATCAGATATCGCTGAAATTAAAGAAAAAAGATTGGATAAGAAACTGATCCGGAAGCAACGAGAGACTCTCCGGAAAGTAAAGGAGATGATGGAAGTCAACCCCATGCTCGGACATCGAGGGGTAAGATTAGGGATTACCTACCCGGAGATCTATAAGATGCAGATTCAAGCTATCCTGGAAGCCGCTGCTGAATTAATAAAAGAGGGGGTCGAAGTTCAACCCGAGATTATGGTCCCTCAGGTGTGTACCGCTCAGGAACTCAAATGGGTCTATCAGTTAGTCAAAAGGGTACAAAAAGAGGTTGAGAAACGATATGGGATAAGGGTTCAGTATAAATTTGGAACCATGATCGAGGTCGTGAGGGCCTGTATGAGGGCAGGCCGGTTAGCCGAAGTTGCAGATTTCTTCTCTTTTGGAACCAATGACCTCACTCAGGCCACCTTCTCCTTCTCAAGGGAGGATGCAGAGAATAAATTCCTTCCCCTCTATAATCAATGGAAGATTCTCCAGGACAATCCCTTTGAGGTTCTGGACGTCAAAGGTGTGGGAAGGTTAATGATGATCACCATTGAATGGGGAAGAAGAACGAAACCTGATCTGAAGATCGGTATCTGTGGAGAACATGGGGGACACCCTGAATCGATAGAGTTCTGTCATTCTATTGGCCTCTCCTATGTGAGCTGTTCGGTTCCAAGGCTACCCATCGCGCGACTGGCCGCTGCCCACGCCAAACTGAAAGAGCAGGAGAAAAAGAAGACCACCACTCCTGACCTCGATTATACAAGTGTATTATTTTAAATTTAGAAGGGCTCTATCCCTTACCCGAACATAGCCTCGATGGGTGATGCGGAGATGAGGGATAGCAGGGGTGCTCAGGGTATCCACAGTGAGGGTGGGTTTGTCCCATTTGACCCCATTCTCTTTTAAGGAGTCTTCAAGGCGTTTTATCTCTTCCTTTATTTTTTTCATAGGTTTCAAGGAAACTAAACCACAAAGGGGAGCCGGGAACTCTGAAACGATCTCATTTCCGATGGCATAAACACCACCCCCCTGATTCTCTCTTAAACGTCCAATCACCGTATTCATCGAGTCTTGATCACACCCCACGACAATCATCGCTGGGCTATCCCAGCTCATGGTCGTTCCATAGGCACCCCTCTGAAGGCCAAATCCCTTAAGAAGCCCCATGAAAGAACCCTCACGGTTGAGTCGATCGATCGCCAGAACCCAGATGAGCTCTTTTGACACTTCTGGATCATCGAAATCGACCATCCTCTCCTGAGTCACAAGCCGTGTGATCAATTCCATAACCCTTACCTTTCCTTGGATCGAGGGGGAGTTCAAATTTACCTCTCCAGGGTTCACGGTGTTGAACATGGATTCAGGGAAATAGAAAGGCTTGGGTTCGACCAGAGACTTTCCTTCCTTATAGATGATCTTCCCGTTGCAGAGAACGAGTTGGGGAGAAAACTCTTTTAGGGATGGGATAAGAATCAGGTCCGCCATCTTTCCCGGTGAAATAGAGCCTATGAGGGAGTCAAGATGAAAATGTTCCGCCACATTGATCGTCACCATTTGATAGAGTAATTCAGGGGCCAGTCCGAGTCGTAAAGCCCTTCTTATGGAAGCATCGAGGTAGCCCTCCTCCAAGAAGTCTTCTGGATCCACTCCATCGGTGCAAAGGATTAGCCTCCGGAAGTCCATCTTTCTTTCAAACACTCCTCGGACTCCAGGAAGCTCCCTCCGGATGGAGCCCTCTCTTATCATAACCCAGTAACCCAGTCTCAGTCTTTTAACAACCTCCTCCTCTGTGATGGGTTCGTGACACGAGGAGAATCCATAAGTGGTATAGGCCTGAAGTTTCCGTTCAGACGCTCCTGCGGTATGGCCTTCGATCGCCTTTCCCATGGAGAAGGCGATGGCGATCCACTCCCTAAGTCGTTCACTTTGATCCCCATCTAAAAACATATTCCCCCAATAGATTTCTCCAATTCCAACACAATGGGGATCTTCCAAAAAGGATGAACATTCTTCCTTAGAGATGGCCATGATCTCCTCCGATGGGGTCAGACCACAGACAGGTGGGAGGGTATAGTAGAATCGAACAGGCTGCTCCTTAAAACCCCTGATTGGATATTCAATTCCATCTCTTCCCGAAATCGCCGCTGTCTCCATCAGTTCAGTGATCACCGTCGTGACTCCGGTGGGGATGAGGTGTTTTATAAACTCTTCAATTCCATAACGATTGCAGACCGCATGAGTATGGCCATCAATCAATCCTGGAAGAATGACCCTACCTTCTGCATCCACCTCAACGGTCTTTTCATCCTTTGGAGGATCCGGATCAGGTCCTACATAGGCAATCCTTCCGTCTTTGATCCAGACGGATTCCCGCTCCATGAGCTCCCTTGTAAAGACATTAAAGACCTTTCCATTTCTGATGATCAAATCCGGGCCTCGTTTACCTAAGGCGACTTCACTAAGCGTCTTCATTCTTTGTAATTCTTGTATTTCAACCTTCATTAGATCCGCCCTCTCAAATGATTTAAGAATGGTTCAAAGGTGCCCTCCCTTTTTAACTCCATTTTAATGCCATTTCCTCAAGTCGCTGGATTCGATCTCGAATCTCAGCGGCTCTTTCAAACTCGAGTCGTCTTGCCGCCTCCCTCATTTCTTTTTTCAACTTTTCAATCCTCGATGGGATCTCCTTTAATGAAATATATTCCTCTTTAGGATCCGAAACGACGGGAACGGTAAAGTAATCGGCCTCATAGATGGAACTTAAGATATCTCGAACCGACTTTTTGATACTCTGAGGGGTAATGCCATGGACCTGATTATATTCTTCCTGAATCTTTCTTCTTCGATTCGTCTCTAAGATGGCCTGATTCATTGCCCCTGTCATTTTATCGGCATAAAGGATGACCTTTCCATTCACATTTCTTGCTGCGCGGCCAAAGGTTTGGATGAGGGATTTTTCGGAACGAAGAAATCCTTCCTTATCTGCATCCAGAATAGCAACCAGGGACACTTCTGGAAGGTCTAACCCTTCTCTCAAAAGATTGATTCCAATGAGGACATCGAACTTTCCCAATCGGAGATCCCGAAGAATCTCGACACGATCAAGGGTATCGATATCCGAGTGGAGATATTTTACCCGGATCCCCAGATCGGCATAGTATTCGGTGAGGTCTTCCGCCATTCGTTTCGTGAGGGTGGTCACCAAGACCCTTTCTTTTCGCCTTACCCGCTCTTGAATCTCTTCAAGGAGATCATCCACCTGATTCTTTGCCGGTTTTACCTCAAGCAGAGGGTCACTCAGCCCTGTTGGGCGAATGATCTGCTCAATTACCCTGCCCTGACTCTTCTCCATTTCGTACTCTCCCGGAGTCGCCGAAACGTAGATAACCTGATTCACCCGCTCTTCGAATTCCTCGAACGTAAGGGGTCGATTGTCCAGTGCGGAAGGCAGGCGAAATCCGTACTCTACTAAAGTCTCTTTTCTTGAACGATCTCCCCGATACATCCCGATAAGTTGAGGGATAGTCACATGACTTTCATCGATAAAAAGAAGGTAATCCTTTGGATAATAGTCCAGGAGGGTCGGAGGAGGCTCCCCGGGTCTTCTCCCTGTGAGATGGCGGGAGTAGTTTTCGATCCCCTGGCAGTAACCCAATTCTTGAAGCATTTCGAGATCGAAGTGGGTCCTCTGCTCAAGTCTCTGAGCTTCAAGCAAACGATTCTGGGCCTTAAACCAGGCGACCCGCTCACGGAGTTCTTCACGAATGGACTGAATGGCTCGCTGGAGTTGTTCTGCAGGAGTCACATAATGGCTTCCCGGATAGATGGGAATCTTTTCTATGGGTTGAAGGATCTTTCCCCTCAGAGGATCGATCTCTGAAAGGGCTTTCACCCGGTCTCCCAAAAGTTCGATTCGAATTGCCCGATTCTCCTCATGGGCAGGAAAGACGTCGATCACATCGCCCCGAACTCTGAAGGTTCCCCGATGAAAATCGATATCGTTCCGTTCATATAGAATCTCTACCAACTTAGAAAGGATTTCTTCTCTGGAGATCTCCATTCCTCTTTCAAGATAGAGGAGCATTCCATGGTAGGCCTCTGGAGAACCCAATCCATAGATGCAGGAGACACTGGCCACAATGATGACATCGTTTCTCTCAAGGAGGGCGCGGGTGGCGGCATGGCGCATCTTATCAATCTTTTCGTTAATCAAAGTATCTTTTTCGATATACGTATCGGTAGATGGGATATAGGCTTCGGGTTGATAATAGTCATAGTAACTTACAAAGAATTCAACCGCATTCTCCGGGAAGAGTTCTTTGAATTCTCCGTAGAGCTGGGCTGCAAGGGTTTTATTATGGGAGATGACCAGGGTCGGTTTTTGAACCCTTTCGATGACATTGGCCATCGTGAAGGTTTTTCCAGAACCGGTTACTCCCAGTAAGACCTGGTGGCGGAGGCCCTTCAAAACCCCTTCACTCAATGCCTCAATGGCTTTGGGCTGATCCCCTTTCGGCCGAAACTCCGAGACCAGTTTAAATCGATTCATAGAGCCATTTTAAAATAAAAAAGTCGATGGGGAAAGAAAATGGCGAGGAGATTTAAGTGGCATTGACTCTCTTTACGCGGACCTTTTGGAGATTGATCTCCCCAAGTCCTAATTCGTAGGCGAGTTTGATGAATTTAATCTCCTCGGGGCGAAAGGGTTTTCCGGTTCTTGGATTTTTAAAGAAACTCGCACCATAGGCATCCACGGCCACAATATCCGTAGAGGCAATAACCTCTCCCGGGGATTCCACCTTTCCAGGTCCTTTGGGACCATTGGTGGTCAGAATTTTAATGGCATCCATCACCACCAGATCCGGTTTTCGAAGGGTATTGATATCCGCAATCGATTGGTGAAGGTCAATCTTATGAAGAAGTTCCATATCCCAGACAATTCCAATCAGGTTCTTCATCCCGAGGGTCAGTTCAGAGGCAAAATGGTGTTTTGGAATCGGGAAGTTAATAAAGACATCGGCCTCGAGAACCTCTTTGAGGACCTCGGCGGTTTTGAGTTTCTTTCCTTTTGGGATCTCCACTTTTTTGTAAACATTCCTTCCATGACCAGAAAGGACTTCCGCTCCTGCCTTCTGTCCCGCTTCTTTTAGACCCGTTCGAACAAAGGTGAATTGATGATTATCACAGGTGTGATCCCAGACGGCGACCCGAGCGGCACCCGCCTCATAACACATTTTCACCAAGGCATAGAGAAGGTCCGGATTATTCGTACAGGCCTGTTCCGGGGTTCTTGCCCAGGCTATATTGGCTTTGATGACGACCTTCTGACCTTTCTTGATGAACCGGTTCATTCCTCCCAAAGTAGCCATCGCAGCCTGGAGGAGTTGAGCCGGAGACCCGTTGCTCGCAATCACGAGATCGGGTTCCTCTGCTCCGTGGGCCAGCGTTCCATAGAAAGGAAGCCGATTCGTCAATAAAGGAAGGGCTACACCCAATGTGGCTCCCTTTAGAAATTCTCTCCGATTCCAGCTTTTCTTATGGAGGTCCATCGATGGTTTCTTCTCTCCTTTTCTTAAGGATTGATAATTAACTTAGAAGCGCCCCGATCTGTTCCGAACCAGACCCCATCTTTATCCTCGGCTGCGCATAGAACCATATTGCTCAACAGTCCGTCTGTCGTCGTTAGGGACTCCCATTGTTTGGTCTGGAGATCAAAGACACTCACCCCATTTTCACGGCAGATAAAGATTCTTCCTTTTATCACCGCCATGAAATTGATTCCCCCATTTTTCAAAGGATCTCTGGATTCGAATCTCTTCCATCGGTCTCCCTGAGGTTCATACTCGAAGAGACCTCCACCACTTTCACCTGCCCAGATCCGGTTTTCGACGAGGATGAGGGATTTGATTTCTGTCTCTCCCAGTCCCTCCCTCTGAGAGTAATTTTTCCACCCCTTCTTTCCCTTAAGAAGCCTGCTGATCCCTCCATTTGTGCCGATCCAGAGGGAGTTGGGTTGAACCAATATGGTATTGACAAAATTTCCTGAAAGACCTTCTTGGGTTGAAAAGAACTGTTTCCAAAGCTCCGTTTTCTTATCCAGGGCGTTCAATCCTTTCTCTGAACCTACCCACAAGGTATCCCCATCTATGGCCATGGAGATAATCTTCTTAGCCCGACCATTATTGGTATTGAAAACCTTCCAGGGAGGCTGTCTCTGAGGTTGATAATAGGAAATTCCTCCTCCTTTGAAACCATAAAAATGGGTTCCAAACCAGATTCGATCTCCATCTGGAAGAATTACGGTGACATGATTATAGGGGAGGAGATTCTTCCAGTTGATGCTCACCCCATCGTCTACCGGATCCATGGGTTCCCCTTTGGTCGTATAAGCCTTGATCACTTTTTTTGATCGATCATAAAACGTCGCACCCCCTGCGTAAGTTCCGAACCACAATTCCTCTCCCTGAACGGCAATGGCATAGACCATTTCCCCGGAGAGTCCTTCTTTCGGGGTCATCTGCTGGAAGTTAAGAGGTCTCTTTAAAGGAGCAGGGGAGAGGAGAGATGGAGAGGTGAAAAAAATGGATACCAAAACAAAAAGGCAAAGGGTAGTTCGGGATCCCATCTTTCTATTCCGATTTAAATTTTTGGACAATTATGTCAAATTGGAATAGAATTTTCAAGGAATCCATTACTCCTCTCAAACCTATTTCACGAATAACGAGGGAGGGGTTACATTTTAGAGAGTTAAAGAGCGTCTAAATCCATGAAGGTCAAAATCGAATCGGTTGCCTTTAAAGGATATGGAGTGGGAAGGCTTCACGGGAAGGTGATCTTTGTGCCCTATACAGTGACCGGGGATGAAGTTCTGGTTACCCTCGTTGAGGAAAGGAAGCATTTCTCCATTGCAAAATTAAAAGAAATCATTACTCCCTCTCCATGGAGGGTTAACCCTCCCTGCCCTTATTTTGGATCTTGTGGAGGATGTCAGTGGCAACATATCGAACCCATGGTTCAGGGAGAGCTAAAGAAAGAGATTTTAAAGAATCTCTTTCAGAGATTGGGAAGGCTGAGAGAACTCCCACCCCTTTCCCTCATCCCTTCTTTATCCCCCTATGGCTATCGCGCGAGAATTCAACTCAAAGCCGATGGGAAAAGAATCGGTTTCTTTGAAGGGAAGTCTCATCGAATCATCGAAATTGACCAGTGTCTCATCGCCCATCCACTCATCAATCACATCCTCAAGGAGTTTCAAAAAGGAAGATTCTCACTCTCCAACATCAGAGAGATGGAAATCAATGTCTCTCCTGAAGAGGAAAAAGGAATTCTTATCCTTCATCTGGATAAGCCCGGAGGTCGAGAAACCCTTCCAATTCATGAACTCTTAGGGTCCTCCCCCTTTTTGAAGGGGTTGGTTCTTGCAGGAATAAATGGGTGGGAGTATTTTGGCGATCCCGTTCTCCATTTAAAAACAGAAGTGATCTCTTCTAAAATCCCTAAGGTCTTCCGATTCAGGGTTTCCCCAGAGAGTTTTTATCAGGTGAACCTTGAGCAGAACTTAAACCTTCTCGAAACCGTCCTGGAGTTTGCTCGGTTGCGAGGAGGAGAACGAGTCCTCGAACTCTACTCTGGAATAGGAAATTTTACACTCCCTTTAGCCATGGAGGCGGGATGGATCCTTGGAATCGAAGAGAATAGAAAGGCCATCGAAGATGCTCGATTCAATGCAGAAGAGAATCGAATGGGGAACTGCCAATTCCTTCTGGGGAGAGTGGAGGAAAGAATGAAGGAGTTAAGGGAGGGAGTCGATCTTATGGTCCTTGATCCCCCGAGGAGAGGAGCCAAATCGGTTCTGTTAGAGATAGAACGACTTCGTCCCAAAAGGATGATCTACCTCTCTTGTGAACCCACCACTTTTATCCGGGATATCACCCTTCTTTTACAAAAGGGGTATTCCCTTCAGAAGGTTCGTCTTGTCGATATGTTCCCCCAATCCTACCATATGGAAGTGATCGGGCTTCTTGAGGGTTAGATGACTTTATTGAGGGGATATTCGATAATACCCACCGCTCCCCTTTTTATCAGTCGTGGAATCAGTTCCCGAACCTCTTTCTCTGAGACCATCACTTCCACCGCGAACCAGTCTGATTCGAAAAGATTGGAAATGGTTGGGGCCGTGATGCAGGGGAGGATTTCAATGACGCTCTTCAGGTCATTCGCGGAAACATTCATCTTGAGTCCCACCATTCCTTCCGCCCTTAAGGCTCCTTGGAGAAGGAGAGAGATCTGTTCGATCTTCTCTCTCTTCCATGGATCTTCATAGGCTTTCCGATTCGCAATGAGCTGGGTATGGGTCTCCAGAAGTTCCTCCACAATTCGAAGCTTATTGGCCCGAAGGGTGCTTCCGGTCTCCGTGACTTCCACGATGGCATCACAGAGCCCTTCGATGACTTTTCCTTCCGTGGCTCCCCACGAAAATTCGACCTCTACGTGAATATTTCTCTCTTCAAAGTAACGCTTCGTAAAATTGACCAGCTCCGTAAAGATCTTTTTCCCTTCTAAGTCTTTGAGGGTCCGGATGGGGGAATCTTCAGCCACGACCAGGACCCATTTCGCCGGGGTCGTACTCGTTTTTGAATAGACTAAATCCTGGACCACCACGACATCCGAAGCGTTTTCCAGAATCCAATCCTTCCCCGTTAATCCCACATCGAGCGTCCCCATCTCAACGAAACGGGACATCTCCTGGGCCCGGACCAGGGTGCATCGGATCTCCTCATCGTCGATGCTTGGAAAGTAGCTTCGGGAACTCACGGTAATCTTCCATCCCGATTTTCTGAAAAGTTCGATGGTTGCGTTCTCAAGGCTTCCTTTTGGAATTCCTAACTTCAATAGTTTCACTTTCTGTAGACCTCCTTTGGATCAAAGATGAGTCTCCCTGAAATCCTCCATTCCCCTTCCTTCCAGTGGTGATGGAAACAGCTTCGATAACCTGTATGGCAGGCAGCCCCTCCGATCTGGTTCACCTTAATGAGTAAGGCATCCCCATCACAGTCCAGATAGATCTCCTTCACTTCCTGAAAATGTCCGGACGTCTCCCCCTTGACCCATAATTGATTTCTTGACCTGGACCAGTAGGTCACTTTCCGACTCTTCAGAGTCTCTTCCCAGGCCTCCTGATTCATATACCCTAACATCAGGACTTCATTCGTGATGGCATCTTGAATGATGACCGGAATCAATCCGTTTCCTTTCTTGAAATCGATCTCAATCATGTCCTCTCCTTATCGTTTTCCTGTCCTATTCTTGAAGGAGGAGTTTCGCCAGCTGGATGGCGTTCTTAGCCGCCGAGCCGGCATGACAATTATTAAAGAAAACCAGGGTTTTGGTGGTCTTTTGGGAAATCTCTTTGATGTCCGGAATGAACTCCTTGAGTTCCTTTTCAGTATAGAGATAATCATAACGGACTGAAGTGGGGACATGAAACCAGTTAGGATTTCTCCCATGGAATCGAAAGTATCCAATCTCGGAAGTCGCTCTGGGAAGATAGGGCATCAGTTTTGGGAGTTTGGGTTCATCGACCACACAGAATCCAATCCCATTCTGCTCTAAGAATCGGAAGGTCTCCTCCCTCAGCCACATTCGATTTCGAAACTCAAACACGAGTGGAATCTCTTCCATCTCTTCTTTAAATCTCTTGAGGTAGGTCACATTCGCTGAATTGGGAAAGAATCCATAAGGAAACTGAGCCAATACGCATGCGAGTTTTCCTTCCTCCTTTAAAGGGAGGAGGCTGGTTTTGAATTTTTTAAACACCTCCTGATTCTCGGAAATTTCTCCACTCTCCTGATCCCTGATCTCGTGGGTCATTCCTTTAAAACACTTGACCACAAATTCAAAATCCCGGGAGGTCTTTTTGGCCATGGCCGTAAAACTCTTCTGGGAAGGAAGGGTATAATAGGTAAAGTTGACTTCAAGGGCTTTAAAACCCAGCTCCTTCTCGTAAAAAGGAAGCATCTCCCTCTCCTGAAGCCCAGGAGGGTAGATCACCCCTTTCCAATCTGGAAAGGAGAAACCACTTGTCCCGATCTTGATCATATTATATAAAGAAATTGGGCTTCCTTCTCAGCCCGTCCCTATAAAAATAGAAGAATCTCGGAGGATTGTCAACTTTTGAGCCCTATCATTAAAGAGTTTCATCTCTCCAGGAGGATAAGAGATCTCTTTCAATTCGAGGAATCCCTTTTTACCCTCAGCGGGAACGTTATCCTTCCCAACCTCCGCACGGCCAGAGGATTGGCTCAGAAGATAAATGATCAAGGGGGTCTTCCTCGTTCTCGGGGCTCGATGGTCAGAGCCGGTGAGATCTTTGCGATGGGGTTAATCGATGAGATTCTCCACTTCGTCGTTCTTCTTTATCGAGAAGAGAAAAATCCGGAGGCGATGGAGAAAGCCCTTCACTGGCTTTATGATGAAGTGGGTAGGAGGCGTGTGGATCAAACCCTCCGGAGATTCTTAGAAGAGTTTCCTTCTTTGCCTCTTTATCGAGGAGAAATAGGGATTGAGGCCTATCTTGAAGGAGAGACCGAAGGGATCCCTCATCGTCAGGTGGCCCTGGAAGAGATGCTCATGCTCTGGTTAGCCAATCAGAACCCTGCCTTTTCTCCTTTTTCCGATCTCTTCGATCATTCTTCCCTTGAAAAGGAGACGCCCTATCGCCAGATCATCGAGGCCCTTCATCGTTTCTTTCTCCACCAGCCCTTTTTTGGCCCTGAACCTCAGAGCCTTATCGAGATGCTTCGGAGTCCTGCCAAGGCCTTTCCAGATTCCCTATCAGGTCAATTAGAGTATATCAAAGAAAGATGGGGATATCTTCTTGGAAGATACCTCTCTCTCCTTCTCAGAGCCCGTGACCTGCTGAAAGAGGAGGAGATTGCCCGGATACGAAGAATGGCCTTATGGACCCGACCCCCTGCAGAGGTGATTGAATTTGTGGGGTTCGAGGAAGCCCCCGAGTGCTTCAGCCCGGATCGGGATTGGATGCCAAGGGTCGTATTGCTGGCCAAGAACGTCTACGTATGGCTCCATCAGCTTTCAAGGAAGTATCAGCGGTCCATCTACCGGCTTGATCAGATTCCGGAGGAAGAACTGGATCTTTTATCCCAATGGGGGTTTAGCGGGCTTTGGTTGATAGGTCTTTGGGAGAGGAGTTTAGCCTCAAAGAAGATTAAAGAACTCTTGGGAAATCCGGAGGCAGTGGCTTCGGCCTACTCCATTTTTGACTATCAGATCGCCAGCGACTTAGGAGGAGAAGAGGCCTTTCAGACTCTGAAACAACGGGCCTGGAGATATGGGATTCGTCTGGCCAGTGATATGGTCCCAAACCATATGGGGATTGATTCGAAATGGGTCATGGAGCATCCCGATTGGTTTATCTATCTGGAGGAAAGTCCCTTTCCTTCCTATCGCTTCACCGGTCCTGACCTTTCATGGCTCGGGGAGATAGGGATCTATCTCGAGGACCACTATTATGATCAGACGGATGCAGCTGTGGTATTCAAGTGGGTGGATCGACGAAATGGAGAGGTTCGATACCTCTACCATGGAAATGATGGGACCCGTATGCCCTGGAATGATACGGCTCAACTCAACTTCTTAAAATCAGAGGTTCGAAAGGCTGTCCTTGAGACCATCCTTCAGGTGGCAAAAAAATTCCCGATCATTCGCTTCGATGCGGCGATGACCCTCACCAAACGACATTATCAGCGTCTCTGGTTCCCCGAGCCTGGAACGGGGGGAGCCATTCCTTCACGATCTGAATATGGAATGACCAAAGAGGAGTTTGATCGCCAGATGCCTCATGAGTTCTGGCGGGAAGTGGTCGATCGGATAGCCCAGGAAGCTCCGGATACCCTTCTCTTAGCAGAGGCCTTCTGGCTCCTGGAGGGATATTTTGTTCGCACCCTTGGAATGCATCGGGTCTACAACAGCGCCTTCATGAATATGTTGAAGGACGAAGAGAATGCCAAATATCGCTCGGTGATGAAGAATACCCTGGAATTCAATCCCGAGATCCTCAAACGGTTTGTCAATTTTATGAGTAATCCTGACGAAGAGACAGCCATCTCCCAGTTCGGGAAGGAGGATAAATATTTTGGAATCTGTATGATGATGGTCACCCTTCCTGGACTTCCGATGTTTGCCCACGGCCAGATTGAAGGCTTTCATGAGAAGTATGGGATGGAGTATCGTTATGCCAAGCAGGATGAAGAGCCGGATCAATATTTAATCGAACGTCATAAACGAGAAATTTTCCCATTGCTCAGACATCGTTACCTCTTTGCTGAGGTGAAGGACTTTGTCCTCTATGATTTTTTTACTCCTGAAGGGAAGGTCAATGAAAATGTATTTGCCTATTCTAATCGTTCGGGAGAGGAGAGGGCCCTTATCCTTTATCATAACAAGTTTGATCGGACGTGCGGGTGGATTCGGACTTCTGTGGCTTTTCCCACGGATGAGGGAGGTCAACGAAAACTCATTCAAAAGGAACTTGGAGAAGCCTTAGGACTTCATCGAGAGAAGGATTACTTCCTGATCTTTCGAGATCATGTGAGTGGCCTTGAATATATCCGGAGAAGTCAAGAACTTCACGAGAAAGGATTATACGTGGAGTTAGGAGCCTATCAGTACCATGTATTTTTGAACCTTCGAGAAGTCCGAGACAACGAATGGCATCATTATGCCCGACTTCACGATTTCTTGGGTGGGAAGGGAGTCCCTGATCTCCACGAGACCCTGAGAGAGCTTCTTCTTCAACCTCTTCATCAGGCTTTTCGAGAGTTGGTTCAAGGGGAAAGACTTCGTCGCCTAATGGAGGCTCGGATCAAAAAATTTGGAGAGTCCCTTGAAGAAGGTCTTTTTACGGAGATTGAAGAGAGGATGGTTTGTGTCTTGAAGGAGGTAAGACAGTTTGATCAAGGGAAAGGGGATGAGTCCTTCCTGATCCGGCAGGTGAGAAAAGAATTGGAGGCCATCCTTTATTTGCCTGTGATTGCCAGTCGTGTCTCCATTCTTCAACCCAAAAAGGTCAAAGAGATAGCCCGATTTCTGAATCAAAGACTGACCGATTCGCCCTTCCTCTGGGGTCCTCTTTTTTTATGGGTTTTTGTTCACCTCCTCGGGAGCGGAATCCGTCCCGAAGAGATGGCTCAGCAGAGCCACGGGATCATCGATCGGTTGAAACTCGGCCCGATTTTTCGCCAGACCCTTGTCGATTTAGGGATCCATGAGGAGATGGCCTCGAGGCTGGTCACCTTAGTAAAGCTTCTCACCCGCTACCAAAGGTGGTTTGAAGAAGAGAGGGATCCTCTTCTTGAGACCCTATTCAGAGACCCTGAGGCAAGGGAATTCTTAGGAGTGAATCTCCATGCAGATCGCTGGTGGTTTCACAAAGAATCCTTTGAGGAGCTTTTATGGTGGTTCATGCTGATTGCCGCCATTGAAATTGGTTTCGACCCGCTCCGACCTGTTCATGAAATGAAAAAAGAATTAGAAAGATCCTGGTCAATGATTGAAACCCTTCAGAGAGCAGAAGAGAGGTCAGGATACGAGGTTGAAAAATTGGTGGAATGGGTAAAAACTCGTCCCGTCAATAAAGACCAGCCCAGGTGAGGGTCCACTCTCCGAAACGTTCGTTGACTCGATCCATGGCTTTAAGGAGGTTTTCCTTCCTATCCTTCTTCTCAAAAAGGTTCAACTGGTATCCTTCCTTTCTCAAGAGGGAGAGTGTGACCCCTAAGAGACGGATCGGTTTTGGATGTGAAAGGGATTCAAAGAGGTCAAGAGAGTGACGGAAGATTTCATTCCCACTATGGGTTTCCTGTTGAAGGGTTTTCTGTTTGGTAAAGGTATAGAAATCACCATAACGAATGGTAAGGGTTATCCTCTTCCCGAAATAACCTTCCTTTCTCATTCTTTTCGAAACCCTCTCGGATAGTTGAAAAAGAACCTTCTTTAATCTTTGGGGGTCCCGCGTATCTTCTTCCAAGGTGACACTGTGTCCGATCGATTTGGCTTCCTCTTCCTGTTCAAAGGGAACGACGGGGGTCTCATCTTTTCCCAGCCCCATTTCCTTCAGTCTCCTTCCAATCACGCCAAATCTTCTTGTTAATAGGGGGAGAGGGGTTTTCCCCA
>JBBIMX010000003.1:45590-93714 GCA_037444165.1 Deltaproteobacteria bacterium
GCCCGCAGGTAAAAATTCCCATATCCTTCAGGGATTCAGCCAGTTTTGGCCCGATCCCATAGAGTTTTTCCACAGGAAGATCTCTCAGGATTTCTTCTATCCCTTCTTTTTTGATCTCCATCAGCCCATCGGGCTTGTTGAGGCGACTTCCCAATTTAGCAAGCAGTTTATTTGGAGCAATTCCGATGGAGCAGGTTAAACCCTCTTCTTCTCGAATCCTCTTTTTGATCCCTTGGGCGATGTGGAGGGGAGAACGAAAAAGAAGGAGAGACTCTGTGATGTCCAGATAGGCCTCATCGATGGAGGCGATCTCCACAATGGGAGTATAATCTTTCAGGATGGAAAAGATTCGTGCGGCTGTCTCGGTATATTTGGAGTGGTCTCCTTCCAAAAGGATTAACGAGGGGCATTTTCTCCGAGCTTCCTTTATCGGCATCCCTGCGTGAATTCCGAAGGGCCTTGCCTCGTAGTTCGCCGAGGTAATGACGCTTCGGGAAAGGGAGCCACATACGGCTGCAGGTTTCCCCCTGAGCCAGGGCCGTTCCCTCTCCTCCACTGAAATAAAAAAGGCATCCATATCGATATGAAGAATTGTTCGTTCCTTTATCATAATTTTCGGAATATCCCGATCACTTTGCCAACGATGGTCACTTTCTTATCCTCTTTTTTTACCACAATGGGCTCCATTTTGGGATGGGCAGGTTCCAATCGAATCAGGTCCTTCGTTTTGAAAATCCTTTTGATTGTGGCCTCGTCTTCCACCAGAGCGACGACGATCTCCCCATTGGCTGCATTGGATTGAGGCTTCACCAGGGCAAAATCCCCGTCCTGAATGTGGGCTTCAATCATACTGTCCCCTTGAACCCGGAGGAGAAAGACATCGTCGGAAGGAATCAGGCTTTTATCAAAGAAGAGGTACCCCTCTACATCCTGAACGGCTAGGATGAGCTCCCCTGCCCTGACCCTTCCAAGAATTGGAATGGAAATGGCTTCCTTTAAAGACTCGGAAGGAAACTTTAATACTTCAATTCCTCTCGAACGGTAGGGGAGTATTCTGATGAAGCCTTTCTTTTTTAGGATCTGGAGGGTTTTTTGAGGTCCCCTCAGACTTTTGAGTCCAAAATGGGAGGCCATTTCTCTAAGAGTGGGAGGGAATCCTTTTTCCCTCAAAAAGCTTTTTAAAAAATCCAATAATTCTTTCTGTTTGGGGGTAAGAGGTTCTTCCATATTTTTCTATTAGGGTATACATATGTATACCATTTTAAAGAGACAATGTCAAGAGAAAGATGGCGAATTTTGTAATCCCTTATTCAGATCTTCAGGGATGGATTCCAATTTTTGTGAATTGACAAGGAATGGAGGTTTGGGTAAAGTTAGATGAGAGAACCTTAAGGGAGGGGAAAATGGGAGATCGACCTTATATCCTATGGTTTGATGAGATTAGTTTAGGTGATATTCCTCTTGTAGGCGGAAAAAATGCCTCCTTGGGAGAGATGAGAAAAGAGCTGAAACAACTTGGAGTCAATATCCCTAATGGATTCGCTATCACAGTCCATGCCTATCATGATTTCCTCGATAAGGGCACGGTTCAAGAGTGGCAGTACCTTATGAAGAAACCGAATGTTCGAGACAACATCCAGGATATCCTTGCGGATCTGGATGCGGATGATATGGAGGATCTTTCGGAGAAGGGAAGCCGAATCCGGAGACTCATTTACAGCCTCGAATTCCCTCGAGAGATTATCGAGGAGATTGTAAAGGCCTATCGAAGATTATGTAAGGAATACGGGGAGGATACCGATGTGGCTGTCCGAAGCAGTGCCACTGCGGAGGATTTACCCACGGCCAGTTTTGCCGGGCAGCAGGAGACCTATCTCAATATCCGGGGCGAATATGCGTTGATCCAAGCCTGTAAGAGATGTTTCGCCTCCCTTTTTACCAATCGGGCCATCTCCTATCGAGTCCATAAAGGATTTGACCACTTTCGAGTGGCCCTTTCCATAGGGGTCCAGAAGATGGTTCGCTCTGATAAGGCTTGTTCAGGGGTGATGTTCACCATTGATACCGAATCGGGTTTCCCTGACGTCGTCTATATTACGGGCTCTTACGGATTAGGGGAAAACATTGTTCAGGGCGTCATCAACCCGGACGAGTTCTATGTGTTTAAACCCTGTTTAAAAGGGCCTTATAAACCAATTATTCAGAAGACCCTTGGGAGCAAAGAGATTAAGATGGTCTATGCGATTGAGGGAGAGGGATCGACGAAGAATATCCCCACTTCTGCCTTTGAGAGGGCAAATTTTATCTTGAATGACGAAGAGATCATCCGTCTGGCCCAGTGGGGAGTCATCATTGAAGAACATTATACAAAAAAGTACGGACGTTACTCGCCCATGGACATTGAGTGGGCAAAGGATGGAATCACTCAAGAGCTCTTTGTCCTTCAGGCAAGACCCGAGACAGTGAAATCGCAAGCCAATAAAAACTTTTTTGAGACCTATATCCTAAAACAGAGGGGTAGACCTCTGGTTAAAGGAAAAAGCGTGGGAGAGAAGATAGGGGCTGGCCCCATTAACGTGATCTCCAGCGTGAGAGAGATTGACCGTTTCAAAAAAGGAGAGATTTTGGTCACCCAGATGACCGATCCCGACTGGGAACCGATCATGAAGATAGCCGCAGGGATTGTCACCGATCGGGGAGGCAGAACCTGTCATGCTGCCATTATCAGTCGGGAGTTAGGAGTTCCGTGTGTGGTGGGGACGGGCAATGGAAGTGAGATTTTGAAGGGGTACTCGAGCGCTACGGTCTGTTGTGCCGAGGGGGAGACCGGAGTGGTCTATGAAGGGATTCTTGACTACGAGGTCAGGCGTTTTGATATAGGACATCTTCCGAGACCCAAAACGAAGATCATGATGAATGTGGGAGACCCGGACAACGCCTTTCATCTCTCCTATCTTCCCAATGATGGGGTGGGATTGGCGAGGTTGGAATTCATTATCAATAATTTTATTCGAATTCATCCCATGGCTCTGGTGAAGTTCGATTCGTTGCCTGAAGATCATGTGAAGAGAGAGATTGAACAGTTGACGGTGGGCTATAAAGATAAAAAGCTCTACTTCATCGACCGATTGGCTCAGGGAGTGGCAAAGATTGCGGCGGCTTTTTATCCAAAGGACGTCATTGTGAGGATGAGCGATTTTAAAACGAATGAGTACGCCAACCTCATCGGGGGGAGCCGTTTTGAACCCGTGGAGGATAATCCCATGATCGGTTTTCGAGGGGCCTGCCGGTATTATGACGAGGACTATCAGGAGGGGTTTGGACTGGAGTGTCTGGCAATGAAGAAAGTCCGAGATGAGATGGGTTTGACCAATGTGAAATTGATGATCCCCTTCTGTCGAACCGTAGAGGAAGGTCGATTGGTGATTGCCGAGATGAGAAAATATGGGTTGATCCAGGGGCAAAACGGTCTTGAAATCTACATGATGTGTGAGATTCCAAGCAATGTCATTTTAGCTGAAGAGTTCTGTGAAATCTTCGATGGATTTTCCATCGGTTCCAATGATCTCACCCAATTGGTCCTGGGCCTGGATCGCGATTCAGAGAAGGTGTCCCACCTCTTTGATGAAAGAGACCTGGCCGTGAAGAAGATGATCCAGTGGGTCATCGAAAGGGTGAAGCAGAGGGGGAAGAAGATCGGGATCTGTGGTCAGGCCCCGAGTGATTATCCTGAATTTGCGGAGTTTTTGGTTCGATGTGGAATCGATAGCATCTCCCTGAATCCAGATACGGTCCTCAAGACGACGGAGAGGATTCTCGAGGTAGAAAAGGAGCTCGGATTACGAAGGGAGGAGCCTGAAAAGAAGGCCCTGGCTGCAAATTGATGAAGCTCTTACTTCATATCTGTTGCGCGAACTGTGCGATCTATCCTGTCGAGGTTTTAAGAAACCGAGGAGAGGAAGTGGTGGGTTTCTTTTTTAACCCCAATATCCACCCCTATCAGGAATACCAGAAACGATTGGAGTCATTAAGAAGGTATGCCGAAGAAACGGGTCTCGAAATGATCTACCGGGATGAGTATCTCCTTGAGGATTTCTTAAAATCCGTCTCCCAGGATCCGGAGAGGAGATGTTCCTATTGCTACTCGCTCCGACTCGAAGCGACGGCTCGAGTGGCCAGGGAGAGAGGGTTTGATCAGTTTTCGACGACTCTTCTTCAAAGTACCCATCAAAATCATTCTCTTATCCATGAGACAGGAGATCGAATGGCCAGGGAATTTGGAGTCCCTTTCTATTATGAAGATTTTCGACCCGGTTGGCGAAGAGGGGTGGAGGTTTCAAAAAAGATGGGGCTCTATCGCCAGCCATACTGTGGCTGTATCTATAGCGAAAAAGAGAGATATCTAAGGTCAAAAAAATAGGCTTGTCACTGGAGGGAAGAGGATGGGTTTAGGTCCATTAGGGAAACTCCTTATTCTCTTCGGAATCTTTATCATTTTGATCGGTGCGCTCCTCATCCTGAGCGATAAGTGGCCATGGATCGGAAGGCTTCCAGGAGATATCGTGATTAAGAAGGATCGGTTTACTTTCTATTTCCCTCTGGCGACCTGTATTCTTCTTAGCCTCCTTCTGACCCTCATCTTCTGGATCCTTCGTCGATAAGAGGGCTTCTTTTTAGGTAGCTATTTTCTGAAGAAGCTCAAAGAGGATCTTCATTCCGAACTTCACATTTTCCAATTCAATCCGCTCATTGTTCCCGTGGACCCTCATTAACTCCTTCTCTGTGATTCGGAAGGGCTCAAAGTCATAAACAATCATTCCTTTTTCCCTGAGGAAACGACTGTCAGTAGCCCCTGGAAGGAGAAGAGGGACGACCGGACAGCCCGGATCATTTTCAGCAGCGATCTCCTCGATAGAATGAAACAACTCCGTATCGATAGGAGAGGGAGGAAGGGAGCGACTTTCGGCGATCACCTCCACTTCTATTTCTTGCCCCACCCTCTTTTTGACCTCCTTTAAAAACTCCTCTTTGTCGGTTCCAGGAAGGAGACGACAATCGAGAATGCCTGTGGATTCCGAGGGAATGACATTGGCTTTACTCCCTCCCTGAAGGACGGTAAGAGAGAGGGTGTTTCGTAACATAGCGTTGTAGATGGGATTGGAGGTAAGCCATATAGAAAAGGTCTCATCCAGAAGCCCTTTTTCGATATCCTCAAAATAGCCTTTTTCATAAGAAGGCTGTTTCAGGGCCATCTTCCTGAAGTACTCCTTTACGGTAGGAAGAACCAAAAAAGGGGTTTCCCAGTGAGTGATCGCCTCCAGGGCATGAACCAGTTTCACATTGGGATTCTCGGAGTGAGGCATGGAGGCGTGGCCAGACGTCCCTCTGGCTTTAAGTCTCAGTTGATAAATGACCTTTTGACCGTTTGAGACCTCATAGCGATCGGCTACTCCTTTTTCGTCGAGAATAATATATCCTCCTTCGTTAAGGGCATACTCGCATTGGCTTAAAAAGGGAAGATTCTCCATCGCCCACTGAACGCCCCATCTTCCCCCTGTCTCTTCATCCGCAGAGGCGAAAAAAAGGATATCCCTTTTGAGGGGAATTTTTTCCCGCTTTAAAATAAGGAGGGCCATCATCTCCACAATCCCCATCGATTTATTATCGAGAGTTCCACGGCCATAGAGATAACCCTCCTTGATCACTCCTTCAAAAGGAGGGACCTCCCAGCCCTCCTTCTCCACGGGAACCACATCCATATGATTGAGAAGTAAGAGGGGTCTTTTTTCTTCACTTCCTTTTAAGGTTGCGATGAGATTCCCTCTCCCGAGAGAGGGTTCAAAAAGCTCACAGGGGATCGATTCTGAATCAAAGATTCGTTTAAAAAACCTGGCTCCTTCGATCTCATTCCCAGGAGGATTGACGGTTTGAATCCGTATATATTCCTGTAAGTAATGGATGGCTTCGTCGAGTAATTTATCCCAGTTCATAGATCCCTCCAAGCTCCTTTATCCCTTTTATTATTTTCAATTTGAAATATCGTTTTTTTGTAATCCCTCATTCAGAAGTGGGGAATAAGCCCGAGAGGGGTATTGGAAACGTTCTATGGGTTTCGGAAATACTCCTGTTGGGCTTAAATTTATTTCCACCCTTCAGTGAGGGCTTACGTTTTTTTACTCTTCCCCAAATACGGGTACGATTTTAAACTGGTTCACATCCACAAGCCCTTTATCGGTAATCTTTAATTCCGGAATCACGGGAAGGGAAAGAAAGGAGAGGGCCATAAAGGGATCGACGAACTTACAACCCAACTCCCTCACCTTTTTATCCAGGATTCTCAATTTCTGGTAGACCCGATCGACCGAGGCCTCCGCCATCAATCCCCCGATGGGAAGGGGAAGGGAGGCCAGGACCTTTCCCTTCGATATGACGATTAAACCTCCTCCCATTCTCTGGATTCCTTGAACGGCTCTTAACATCTCTTCATCATTCGTTCCCACAACGATGATATTATGGGAATCATGGGCTACAGAAGATCCGATTGCCCCTTCCTTTAATCCAAACCCTTGAACGAAACCAACCCCGATATTTCCTGTCCCTCTATGTCTTTCGACCACAGCGATTTTCAGAAGATCTTCCTCAGGGTTAGGATAGGCCACCCCATCCTTTAAAATGATTTTTTTCATCACCTTTTTAGTGATAATCTGTCCGGGAATCAACTGGATCACCTTAGCCCATGGCTGATTGCTTCGAAGGAGAAAAGAGTCTTTATCTATTTCCCCGATATGGATGGAGTCTCGAATCTTTCTGGCCTTGATCCTTTTGAGGGCCTTCGGAAGGAGCCTTCCCTCTTCAGCAATTAGAAGACCATCTTTAAAAACCTTTTTGATGCGGAACTCCCCGAGATGATCAAAACTGACCAGGTCGGCCCTGAACCCTGGAGCAATAGCCCCAAGGTCATCCAGTCTGAAGTATTCGGCCACATTTAAAGTGGCCATTTGAATAGCCAGAATGGGATCGAGACCTAATCGAATCGCCTGCCTGATCATGCTATCGATGTGACCTTCTTCGATGAGCTCCTTGGGATGCCGATCATCCGTGACCCAGAAGAAACGCCTCGAATTTTTAGAATGGATCAAAGGGAGAAGGTCTTTCAGATTTCTTGCCGTCGAGCCTTCCCGAACCATAATCCACATCCCGTTTTTCAATTTCTCTTTAGCCTCTTTCGGAGTGGAACATTCATGGTCCGATCGAATCCCCGAGCTGAGATAGGCAAAGAGTCCCTTTCCGGTAAGGAGTGGGGCATGGCCATCGATTCTCTTCCCATGGGCTATTTCGATCTTTCTCAGGACTTCAGGATCCCTGGAAATGACTCCTGGGAAGTTCATCATCTCTGCCAGTCCGATGGCCCAAGGTTCGTGGAGGAGAGGTTCAATGGCATCGGCTTTTAATTCAGCCCCAGAGCTTTCGAGGGAGGTGGCAGGGACACAGGAAGGAATCATGATCAATACATTCAAGGGAATTCCTTTCGCCGATTCGGCCATAAAACGAACTCCCTCCACTCCCCACACATTGGCAATCTCGTGGGGGTCTATCACGATGGTGGTCGTTCCATGGGGAAGAATCGCTCGGGCAAACTCAGGAATTCCAACCATACTGGACTCCACATGGACATGGCCATCGATCAACCCAGGGCAGAGAAAGTCTCCTTCTACGTCTATCGTCCTTTTAGCCTGATAATCCCCGAATCCCACAATTCGTCCATCAAAAATAGCAACCTCTCTTTTCTCAATCTGACCCGAAAAGACATCGACCACCCTTGCATTCTTAATGAGGAGATCGACCTTCCCTTCTCCGGCGGCCACTTTGATCCTTTCAGACAACGGACTTCCCATCGCTTATCCCTCCTTATGGGTTTCATAACAAATCCCATCCGGAGGATCAAGGAAAGATTTCACAAATCATCAACATGACTTGATCTCCTAACAAGATGTGTTAAAAAGAAAAAAATCATTCAAATGGGATGGCTTGTTTTCCGAACCGACTCGACCTAAAATTTCATTAATTATGAGAGACTGGTTCAAAAAGATCGGTGCGATTATTTTCGATTTCGATGGGACTCTTGCCCTTCTCAATATCGACTTCCTTTTAATGAAGAGAAAGGTTTTTGGGTTAGTGGATGAATTTGGAGTAGATGCGGGCTTGCTTCATGAAACCTACCTCCTGGAGATCATCGACGAGGTCTATCGTATTCTTATGGAAAGAGATTCTTTCAAAGCAGAAAGCTTCTTTGAAGAGGCTCATCAAATTCTCCATGAGGTGGAAATGGAGGCCGCTCGCGAAGGAAGCCTCCTTCCCGGGGTCAAGGAACTCTTGAATTTCTTGAGGGAGAGGGGATTAAAGATAGGAATCATTACCAGAAATTGTGAGGAGGCCGTTCGAAGGGTATTTCCGGAAGTCGATGAATACTGCGATGTATTCATTTCAAGAGATTCGATTCGGAGAGTGAAACCTCACCCGGATCATCTTAATGCCGTCACAAAGAGGTTGGGAATTTCTGGAGAAGAGGCCGTGATGGTGGGAGATCATCCACTGGATATCCAAGCAGGGAAAAGGGTAGGGATGAGAACGATTGGGGTTTTGTCAGGGAGAACGACAAAAGAGGAGTTCGAAAAGGCTGGAGCCGATGAAATTCTGAAAGATGTAACCGAGGTGAGGGTCCTATTGGATGGGGAAGATGAAATGATGCAATGATGGGGTATGGGAATAATAAAAGAGAAGGTGGTTTTAAATGGAGGGATAAGGATGGGTAAAAAAATCATCTATACCGAAAAGGCACCTAAACCAATTGGTCCATATTCTCAGGCCATTCACGCAGGGGAGTTTATCTTCCTTTCGGGTCAGATTCCTATCGATCCAGCCACTGGAGAGATGATTAATGGAGATATTCGAGACCAGACCCGACAGGTCTTAGAAAACCTGAAGGCGATTCTGGTTTCTCAAGGATTAGGAATGGAGAATGTGGTCAAGGTGACCATTTTCTTGAAGGATCTGGGAAATTTCAATCAGGTGAACGAGGTCTATGGAACCTACTTTTCTTCTTCGCCTCCTGCAAGAACAACAGTGGAAGTCTCAAGGCTTCCAAGGGATTCGCAACTCGAGATAGAAGCCATAGCCTTCAACCCCTCCGTTCGTTAATTTAAAGACCATTCATCGGAAAGAGGGCACCCGGAGGAGCCTCTTTTTAAAAATCCTTTCCTTTTTCCCTCTGCCAAGAGAATCGGTTGTATGAGCCAATCCATTCGTTTATAATGAATTTTGGAGATTTGAGGATTCCCAATGAAACCCATTATTGCCATTGTTGGAAGGCCTAACGTTGGGAAATCGACCCTTTTTAATCGTATCCTTGGGGGGAGGAAGGCTATTGTCTGGAACGAACCTGGGGTCACTCGGGATCGAAACTATGCGGATGCTGAGTGGGATGGTAAGGGTTTTATTTTGATTGACACGGGAGGCTTTGAACCGATCTCAAAGGATCGAATCTTTGTTCAGATGCGTGAACAATGTGAATTGGCCATGGAGGAGGCAGATATCATTCTCTTCGTCATGGATGGGAAAGAGGGATTGATGCCATCGGATCGAGACATTGCAGATATTTTAAGGCGATTGAATAAACCTGTCTTTTATATCGTCAATAAGATTGACCACCCTAAGGACGAGGATAAGATTTTCGAATTTTATGGATTGGGGATCGAGAAAATCTATCCTATTTCTGCAGAACATCGGAGGGGATTGGATGAATTGATGGAAGAAGTGTCTCATTTTCTTTTAGCAGGGGAAGAAGAGGAATCGAATGAATGGATCACCAGGGTGGCGGTGTTAGGGAGGCCGAATGTAGGGAAGTCCTCCTTGATCAATCGGATTTTAGGATATAAGAGGGTGATGGTGGATGAAGCCCCTGGAACTACCCGGGATGCGATTGATACCCATTTTAAGAGAGATGGAAAACATTACGTCTTGATTGATACGGCAGGGATTCGAAGGAAAAGCCGGATTAGCCTCCGGCTCGAAAAGTATAGTATCATGGAAGCCCTTCGTACTCTCGATCGATGTGATGTGGCCCTTCTCCTCTTGGATCCCCGGGAAGGAGTAACCGATCAGGATGCTCGGATAGGGGGATTCATCCATGAAAAAGGAAAGGGATGCATCCTTCTTGTCAATAAATGGGATTTGATCGAAAAGGACTCCCATACGGCAAATGAGTTTAGGAGAAGGATTTATGATGAACTGAAGTATCTTTCTTATGCTCCGATTCTTTTTGTCTCTGCCCTCACAGGGCAGCGGGTGATGAAGGTTCTGGATATGGTGGATCATGTGGCAGAACAGGCGAAGAAGAGAATCCCTACTTCCCAGCTCAATCGATCCCTTGTAGAATGGGTGAAGAGGACTCCTCCCCCCTCCTTTCAAACCCATCCTGTTAAATTGAATTATATCACCCAGGTGAAGGTAAAACCCCCCACCTTTGTCATTTCAACCAATTTCCCTGAAGGGATCCATTTTTCATATGAACGTTATCTGATGAATCAAATCAGGGAAGCCTTTGGATTTGAGGGTGTACCCATCAGGCTTCTCTTTAAAAAGAAGAGAAAGGGTCGTTGATATGGATCGAATAAAAAAGGGAAAGCTTCTCTTCATTATTTTAGCCCTATGCTTGATTGGGGCAGGGGTTCTCTATCACTTCTTTGGGCAGAGACAGACAACCCACCGGTATAGAACCGTAAAAGTGGAGCGGGGGGAGATTCGATCGGTGGTGACGGCTACTGGAACCATGAATCCGGTCATTACCGTCTTAGTCGGGAGTCAGGTCACAGGAACGATCAAGGCCCTTTACGCCGATTTCAACTCCCGCGTAAAAGAGGGGCAGGTCATCGCCCAAATTGACCCGGCACTCTTCGAGGCCCAAGTGGCCCAGGCGAAAGCCAATGTCTCTCACGCTCAGGCGAGTCTTGCCACAGCCCGAGCCAATCTCAAGAATGCCCAGGCCAATCTTGCCAAGGCAGAGGTGGCGGTGGCCGACGCCCAAAGGACCCTCGAACGAAACAGGGAATTGATGGAGAAGAAGGTGATTGCTCAGGCCACTCTGGATACATCCCAGGCCAATTATGATTCTGCGGTGGCTCAAAGGGAGATCGCCCGAGCCCAGGTGGAGTCTGCCTTGTCTCAGGTGGCATCCAGTGAGGCTCAACTGGAACAGGCAAGGGCTTCCCTGAGGCTGGCAGAAACCAATCTGAGGTATACCACGATTCGTTCACCTGTAAATGGGATCGTCATTTCGAGAAATGTGGATGTGGGACAGACCGTAGCTGCAAGCCTACAGGCTCCCACCCTTTTTACCATTGCCAAAGATCTGACCCAGATGCAGGTCAATACCAATGTGAGTGAGGCCGATATTGGACGAATCGAAGTGGGACAAGAGACGACCTTCACCGTAGATGCCTACCCGGATCGGACTTTCTATGGAAAGGTTTCGGAGGTTCGAAATGCTCCACAGACGATTCAGAATGTGGTGACCTATGATGTGATCATTCAGGTAGATAACAGGGACCTTAAGTTAAAACCGGGAATGACGGCCAATGTCTCCATTCAAATTGATCATAGGAAAAATGTTTTGAAGGTCCCCAATTCTGCCCTTCGATTCCGGCCAGAATTTGCAAAAAAAGAAGAGGCGAGTAAACTCGATCAGCCGAAGAATGAACCTTCGCCCGTTGGAAAAGGTGGAGGTTTGAGCGAACGATTCACGAGAGAGCTCAACCTCACCGAGGATCAGAGATCGAAACTGGAGATGATTCTTAAGGATTCGAGAGCGGAGTTTCAAGAGATTCGTGAAAGATTGAAGCCTGAAGAGGCGCAAATCCGAATAAGGACATTGATCCGTCAGAGGATCTGGGGGATTTTAACCGATGAACAGAAGAAAAGATTAAAAGAACTGGGACAGTCTTTCGAAAAGGCTCAGGCAAAACCGGGAAGGCTATGGATTCTTGGATCGGATGGGAAGCCAAAACCGATAGAGGTGATGATTGGAATCACAGATGGGAGCTTCAGTGAAGTCGTCTCCGGAGAAATAAAAGAAGGGACAGAAGTCATCATTGAAGAAATGACCAATAAAAAGGGTGGCTCCCAAAGCGGAGCCCCTTCGCCCTCCTTAAGGGGCTTTAGATAAAAGTGTCGTTTCTCCGTGATCTGGAGTGATTTGAAATTAGATGGATGCTCTCATTCAAGTAGAAAATTTGGTCAAGATTTATCAATTAGGAGAGGTGGAGATTCCTGCGCTTCGGGGAATTACCCTATCCATCGAACGAGGTGAATTTGTAGCCATTATGGGGGCTTCGGGATCCGGGAAATCCACCTTTATGAATATTTTGGGATTCTTAGATCTGCCTACCAGTGGTCTTTATCTTTTTGAGGGAATCCATGGCGAACACCTCTCGAGAGATGAGCTGGCAGAAATCCGAAATCGTAAAATAGGCTTTGTTTTTCAGGGATTTAATTTGCTCTCGAAGTACTCAGCCTTAGAAAACGTCGAACTCCCCCTTATCTATTCTAAGATTTCAGGATCAAGAAGGCGAGAGATGGCCCAGAGGGCCCTCTCCGCCGTTGGGCTTGAAGATCGTTCCCATCATCATCCCTTCCAGCTTTCAGGTGGCGAACAGCAGCGGGTGGCGATTGCTCGAGCCCTGGTCAATCAACCATCGGTCCTTTTAGCAGACGAACCCACAGGAAATCTCGATACCAAGACAAGCGGAGAGATTATGGATCTCTTCCGAAAACTTAACGAGGAGATGGGGATTACCATCGTGATGGTTACCCATGAACCAGATATTGCTTCTTACGCTGAGCGAAGGATTCTCTTTAAAGATGGACAGGTCGTGGAGGACTCCTACTCAAGGCTTTAGCCTTGAAACAAACCCTTTTAGAAGGAGGGGCACTTCAATTAGATGACCACCCTTGTTGCCAGCTTCCGAATCGCCCTGAGGGCCCTTCTTGCCAATAAGATGCGCTCCATTTTAACCCTGCTCGGGATTATTATTGGAGTAGGGGCGGTCATCGCGATGATTGCCGTGGGTTCAGGAGCAAAGAAACGGATTGAAGAACAGATTGCCAGTATGGGATCCAATCTCCTGGTCGTGATGTCAGGGAGTGCGACAAGTGGAGGGATTCGATTTGGAGCAGGGACGGTACCAACCCTCACGTTAGAGGATGCAAGAGCGATTGCTTCTGAGATTCCAGGAGTAAAATATGTGGCTCCCGCCTACAACGGAATTGCTCAGGTCGTTTTTGGGAATCAAAATTGGTCCACGCTCATCTATGGATCTACCCCTGAGATTTTTGAAATCAGAGAATGGAGGCTTGTCTCAGGGCGCTCATTGACTCAGCAGGATATCGATGGGGCGGCCAAAGTCTGTATCTTAGGGAAGACCGTAGCAGAGAACCTCTTCGGAGGATTGGATCCAATAGGGGAGATTGTTCGGATCAAAAAGATTCCCTTTACGGTCATTGGCGTTCTTAGTCCCAAGGGACAATCCACTTGGGGACAGGATCAGGATGATATCATCTTTGTCCCTCTGACCACTGCCCAGAAAAGACTCTTTGGAATGCAGTTTCCCGGGATGGTGAGATCGATTTCTATTCAGGCCATGGGCCCAGAGGTGATGAAAAATGTGGAGGAGCAGATTACTGAACTCCTTCGCCAGAGGCATCGGATTCCTCAGGGACAGGATAACGATTTTACTGTAAGAAACTTGACAGAGGTCGCTTCCAGAGCAGAGGAATCAGCAAAAGTGATGTCCCTTCTTTTGGGAGCGATTGCTTCTATCTCCCTGATCGTTGGGGGAATCGGGATTATGAATATCATGCTCGTCTCGGTCACGGAGCGAACCAGGGAAATTGGGATTCGGATGGCGGTGGGAGCAAAGGGTAAAGATATCCTTCTTCAATTCCTTATCGAGTCTCTCATGCTCAGTCTCATGGGAGGGATATTGGGAATTGCAATCGGGATGGTTGGAACTCTCGTCCTTGTCCATTTTACCCAATGGCCAACCCTGTTTTCTCTGAAAGCCATCCTTCTGGCCTTTCTCTTTTCCGGTTCGGTGGGAGTCTTTTTTGGATTCTATCCGGCTCGCAAGGCCTCCCTCCTTAATCCCATCGATGCCTTGAGATACGAGTAAGAATAGGCTATAGCATAGGCGATGAATTGGATCGAATTTTTAATTTTTTTGATGGTAGGGTGTGGAGTAGGATTTCTGGCCGGTCTCTTCGGAGTTGGAGGTGGATTTGTGATGGTCCCTGTCCTCATCCTGAGTTATGAGCATCTGGGACTCTCCCCCACTGTATTAACCCATCTCGCCATTGGAACAAGCCTGTTGGTGGTGGTCTTCAGTGGAACCTCCAGTGCCTACCAGCATCAAAAAAAAGGGAATGTGGATTGGCGGGCTGTGGCTTTCATTGGGTTTTCAAGTGCTCTTACGGCGTTTGGAATGGCCCGAGTGGCGGCTTCCCTGAGCGGAAAGCATCTTCGAGTTGCCTTTGCGATCATTGTGATAGGGGCAGGGATCCGGATGCTTAGTGAAAGTAGAGCCAAAGCCGAAAAGAAACTCGAACTGACGAATCCCCCGAACCCTTTCGGACTGATCGGGGTTGGACTTGTTGCAGGTGTGGTTTCCGCCCTTGCGGGAATTGGGGGAGGGGTGGTTACGGTTCCGATGATGTATCAACTCTTGAGGATTCCTTTAAGAGTAGCCATTGGAACTTCGAGCGCTGCCATTGTCATCACAGCACTTTTTTCAGCGACAGGCTATGTGGTCAATGGAATGGGTCGCCCGGATCTTCCCCCGTGGAGCCTTGGTTTTGTAGACCTCCAACGAGGAATTTCTTTGGCCATCGGAACGATTCTTTTTGCTAAAGTGGGTGCTTACGTCTCTTTTAGCACCCATCCCTTTCTCCTCCGAAAACTCTTTGCCCTCTTTGTCATTCTCGTGGCCCTCTATTTGATGGTGAAATAATTCCCTTTTCTCTCCAAAAATGGATTGAAGAGCATCCTCTTTCGCTTCTTGAATATGTTCCCGCATGATTCGTTCACAAAGTTCAGGATCCCTTAATTTGAGGGCCATCATAATTTTTTTATGTCCTTCTATAGATCTTCTTCCTCCATCTGGATATCGGAGGGTGTCCTTCCGATGCCTCAATACATACTTTCTCATATTGACGATAAGCCGATAGAGTCGAGTCTTGTGAGAAACTTGATCATGTAGCGTATCATGAAACCGAGTATTCCATTTAAAGACCTCTTCAATCCTTTTTCTTTTTAAGGCCTCCTCTGCCTTCTCAATGAATTCGCCTAATTTTTTGAACGTCTTTTCAGAAAGGTTTTGAGAGAGGAGCCTTAGGGTATAGCCTTCAAGAATCGATCGGAGCTCAAAAAGCTCCTCGATCTCTTCTCGTGAATCTCGGGCAACAATGAAGCCCCTCTTTTTACGGGGTTTGATAAGCCCCTCCGCTTCCAATTTGTGGAAGGTTTCCCTGACAGGGGTGCGACTGACCCCTAAGGTTTTTGCCCAATACTCTTCTGTCAGTTTCTCTCCTGGTCGAAGCCGCCCTGAGAGAATGGCCGATTTAAGATATTCGTAAACCCTCTCCCTTGCAGGAACTCTACCCGTCTTTTTCCCTTTTTCGAGTGGAGGGTGTGTCAATTCCTTCTTCCCATTTTTTAATCTTCTTCCAAAACTTTTGGTTTCTTCTTGACGAGGCTATAGAGAATTGAAACGATCGCAATGCCAAGGATGATCCCTGCAATAGGGCGAAATAAAAAGGCAGAAAGGTCGTAATCGGCCATTCTTAATCCTCTTCGTAAAGAGATTTCCGTAAGGTTTCCTAAGACAAGGCCTATGATCATTGGAGGGATAGGATAGTTATATTTCTTCATGAAGTAACCGATGACTCCAAAGAAGAACATGATCCAGAGGTCAACCGGATCATTTCTAATTCCATAGGACCCAATAGCGGCAAAGATAAAAATACAGGGGCCGAGGATGGAATAGCGAATTTTTCTGAAGTTGGAGAAGACCTTTGCAACCCCCAGCCCTGCAAAGAGCATGAGGATATTAGCCAGAAGCATCGAAAGAAAGATGGAGTACATCAACTTAGGTTGATTCATGAAAAGCATAGGGCCGGGTTGGAGGCCATGAACAAGAAATCCTCCAATGATGACAGCCGTGGTTGCACTTCCCGGGATCCCGAGGGTGAGAAGAGGAACCATGGCTCCGCCAGTAGCGGCATTGTTCGCCGTTTCAGGAGCTGCAATGCCTTCTGGAATTCCGGTCCCAAATTTTTCAGGATGTTTAGACCAACGGACAGCCTCTGCATAACCCACGAAAGCTGCTGTAGTGGCACCAACCCCCGGAAGGATCCCGATCCAGGTTCCAATGAGAGCCGAGCGGAGGATAAGCCATTTCATCCTCAGGATTTCTTTCACTCGAGGTAAAATCGTAGAAACTTTTTGAGCCAATACTTCACTCTTCTTCATTCCAGCCTCTGCTCTTGCCAGAACCTCACTGACAGCAAACGCTCCAATGATAGCAGGAATGAAGTTAATCCCCCCGATAAGGGCCTTCCCACCAAAAGTGAATCTTGGGTCTCCCGTCATAGGATCTATTCCAACCGTTGCCATGAGGAGTCCAAAGACTCCAGAGATAGCGGCCTTCTTCATCCCTCTTCCTCCCAGGGAGGCGATTAGCGTTAAAGCCGTAATGGCAAGGGCAAAATATTCGGGCTGGGAAAATGTGAGGGCCACCCTTGCCAGCAGAGGGGAGATTAGAATCATTACGATGACACTGAAGAGACCTCCTAAACAGGAGCACATCACCGCATATCCTAATGCCTGGGCCGCCTGTCCTTTCTTGGCCATCTCATATCCATCAAAAACCGTTGCCGAAGCCTCCGGTGCGCCAGGGACATTGAAGAGGATGGCTGAAATGGAACCTCCGTAGGTTCCTCCGCAGTAAACCGCAGTGAGTAAGGCAAGCCCATTAATGGGACTCATGGCAAAGGTAAAGGGGATGAGCAAGGCTGTTCCCATCGTGGAGTTAAGGCCTGGAACAGAGCCCAAAATTACTCCAAGAAGAACTCCACCGAAAATACAAAAGAGAGTTAAAAAATTCATCACATTCTGTATAGCCCCTAACCAAAGATCCCACATCATGAGAGTCCTCTTCAATAAAAGAGATGACTAAAATCGAGAAATATCCCTATCCCTCGAGGAAGGGGAACATACATGACTTTAGTAAAGACATAGATGATGATCAGGGTGATTCCAAAGGAAATGCAAATCATCCAGACCTTCTTTCTTTCCTCTAAGAGGTACATAAAGGCAATGAGGAAGAATGGTGTAAGGAGAATAAACCCAAAAATCTTGAGAAGAACAAAATAGAGAGTAATTAAACCAATGGCAATGAAAAATCTCAATCTTCCCTTATCCAATTTAAGGGTTTTTTCTTTAGCCTCCCCCCTCTTTCTTTCTCTAAAGGCATCAACAGCCACCCCCACACTGAGTCCCATTAATAGGATCAAAAGAAACTTGGGCCAATAAGAAGGCCCAAGTTTCGCATAGACTTCATGTCCCTCGAATTTAAAGGTCTCCCAATAAAGGAAGAGAGAACCCATGAAGATGGTGGCGGTGGTAATGATTTCGCCTTTAAACATCATTTTTTATCACTTCTTTAAGTAGCCCAGCTCTTCGAAGATCTCTTTGTATCTCCTATACTCTTCGTCCCAGAATTTTCCATATTCCTCAGGACCCATCCATCCAGGTCGAAGATCCAGAAGGTTTGCCTTCTCAATGGCTTTATAAGAAGGGTCATTGGCACATTTCTTAAAGACATCGGCAAGATAATGGATAATTTCCTGAGGTGTTCCTTTCTTTACACAGAGTCCTCTCCATCGACCCATGGTGATGTCGAAACCCAATTCCCGACCTGTTGGAACATCTGGAAACTTCTCCAGTCTCTTTTCAGTAAAGACGATCAGGGGCCTTAACTTCTTTGCCTCTATAAGGGACATAATCACCCCGGGTTCTTCATGAAGCACATCAATATGTCCTCCCAGAACAGCCGCATGGGTTTCAGGAGCAGCATCGAAGGGAATATACTTCACTTTGATCCCTGCCTTTTTAGCAAAAAGCATAATGATGACTTCATCGGGGCTTGCCGCTGTTGTTCCAGTAAATTGGAGTTTCCCTGGATTCTCTTTTGCATATTTGATCACATCCTGGATAGTTTTAAAAGGGCTCTCTGATCTTACATAGAACATACTCTGGTCCTGTTGAACATTACAAAGGGGGGCAAACTCTTTGTAGTTCTCTCGACCGAAGATTGTATTGATGATTTGTTCAGGGCTAAAATTATAAATCGTATAACCATCTGCAGGTTGAGAAAGGACATAGGTTGAGGCCTTAACTCCTGCTCCTCCTGTAATGTTTGTCACATTAATAGGAACTTTTAAATATTTTCTTGCAGGCATCATAAGACTTCTTACAAAAATATCACTCCCCCCGCCAGCCCCATACTGGACCACTACCTCGATGCTTCGGGTGGGATAGTCTTTGGGTTTGGGCACCTGACTCCAACCCAGCGTTAAAAAAGAAAGACTTAAAATCACAGCCAATAAAATCATTAAAACTCTTTTCCCTTTCATTCTGCTTCCTCCTTTCTTTTGGCCCGCCCTTCTAAATGGAAGGGAGGCAGAAAATGATAGAATCTTTCTCTTCATGAGCTCGATCCTTTGAGCTTAACTTCAAGAATTCGAAAGATAATCGAGTGCCACCGTTACACCTCCTTTCGAAAAGGGAATTTTTGCATAAGAGAGTCCCATCTCAATCCCACTCAATGTTCCAGCAAGCATGAGTTCATTAAAATCGCCTAAGTGTCCAATACGAAATATTTTACCTTTCAGTTTTCCAAGGCCTGTTCCAAGAGAGAGATTGAATTTTTTCAAAAGGATCTCCCGAAATTCATCTGCATCAAATCCTTCCGGCATGAGAACTGCAGTTAAAGTGGAACTGTATTCTTCTGGATTTAAGCAAAGGATTTCAAGCTCCCATGCCCGAACCGCCCGGCGGGTAGCTTCAGCCAAACGATTGTGACGGGAGAAAACCCTTTCTAAGCCTTCCTCAAGAAGCATTCGAATCGATTCCCGAAGCCCAAAAAGAAGATTAGTTGAAGGGGTATATGGAAAGAATCCCTGACGATTATCCCTTAGCATTGGCTCCCAATCCCAATAAGATTTTGGAGATCGGGCCAATTTTGAAATCCTGAGAGCTTTTTCACTGATGGCGTTAAAACCCAAACCCGGAGGAAGCATAAGCCCTTTCTGAGAACAGCCAATGGTGACATCCACACCCCACTCATCATGTCGATACTCGATTGAGGCTAAAGAAGAGATGGTATCTACTAAGAGGAGAGCGGGGTGATGAGCTTGGTCAATGGCCTTCCTAATTTTTGGAATTTTACTGGTTACACCCGTAGAGGTCTCATTATGAATCACAGCGACAGCTTTGATTTGATGATGCCGATCCTCAGAGAGTCTGGCTTCTATTTGGGAGGGATTGACACCATGCCTCCAATCTCCAGGAATAAAATCTACCTCAAATCCAAGGTGGATGGCCATCTGTTTCCATAAAGTGGCAAAATGACCAGTTTCAACCATGAGAATTTTATCCCCGGGAGAAAGGGTGTTGACTAATGAGGCCTCCCAGGCCCCTGTTCCTGAGGAAGGATAGACGACCACAGGGCCAGAGGTTTTAAAAATCTCCTTAAGCCCTTCCAGGATCTCCTGGAAAAGTTTTGCAAATTCAGGACCTCGATGATCAATCGTGGGTTGAGCAATAGCCCGAAGGACTCTTTCAGGAATATTGGTTGGACCAGGAATCTGTAGGAAATGTCTTCCCCTCACATAGGTCATAAAAAACTTTACTCCTTATTCTTACCTCCAGGGCTGGCCACTAATCCCATAGCCTTCTTGCCCTGTGAGAGCTTTGAAAACCATGGCAGCCTTAGCCCGGGCCTCCATCTTCTTCTCCAAGGGGATATAAAGGTTAGAGCCAAATTTTTCTTTACAGAATTTTGAAATCTCTTCCATCGCCCTTTGACTCCCTGTAATAGGAAGAGCAGGCCAGAAATAGGTATTAATCCCCAATGCAGCCATCCGTAAGGCTTCCACCACTTCCGAGCTATGATTCGCTTCGGGATAACATGCCACCATGGAATGACCTTTCTTTCCTATCCTCACCATCTCTAGGATAAAATCTATTAACTCTGCCTCCTCAAAATCGATCACCGAGGGAACTTGTTCTCCCAGACCCTTTAGAAGGCTCATCAAACCCTGTCCGCAAAAATCTCCTTTTGAATCAGGATTGAGAAAACCATATTTCGCCAAGGCCATACTACTTTCTCCTGTTGAAATACATAGGATATCATTCTTTAAAAACTCCCGGGCAAAGGTGGTCATTTCATGGTCTTGAGAAAATTTCACATTACCACTTCCACAAAGAAGGGCTACCCCTCGAATCTCTCCCCCATCAAGGGCTTTTAAGATCCTCTTGGGATCTATCTCCTCCTTTGAGAATCTCATCATCGCAGATTCTTTTATTTGTGGAATGTCTCTGGGAAGACGTTTTCGAAATTCATAGGATTTCTTTGTTTGATCAATAATCTCCTTGGCTAAATGTCTGAGCCCATTGTTTCTCTTTAGGCCATTGAGATAGAAAATGGGAACTTCATATTCCTTCGCCACCTCCTTGAGAGAAGGATAGACTCCCTGATCCGCCGCAACGATTAGATCAACAGCTCCTGTCATCAGAGGGATCTCCTGGGAACCATAAGTCGTCACCACGGGAAGCGTAAAAGGAGGAATGAGAGGGTCGGTGCAGACGCCAAGAACCTGAATGGCCTCTTTTTGTGCCTCCTGAGCAATCTTCTGTTTGAGGAGGGGAGAAAGATAACCGTAAAGAAGGAGATTGGGCCTGGAAGAATCTAAAACGCCTAAATTAACTTTGACCTTTGCCGGTCCCCATTCTCCAAAGATAGATTTTTTAAGATTTCCATAGAGTCTTTGGGAAAGAAGGGCAAGCATGGCAGACCTGAAGGTCCATAGGAGGAGGTCTTCGATCTCTGTCAATCCTCCCTCCAACTTCTGAGAGGCCCTGAAGAGGTCCCTGACCATTCCCTCCGGAAAAATCCTTAATTCCTCCCATTGACGAATGAAGTTTCTTGGAAATTCTTTTTTGATCAAACTTCCATCGTAAAAAAAGGATTGAACTTCCTTTAAATTCTGATCCGTCCTTGTCTTATTTTTAGGTCTCCACTGCTTGGATTCCATCTCCTTGGCCAACTCGCTAAGCCGATCCAGATATACCATGCTCCCTTTCAGTACTAAACGCAAAAGGGATTGTATTGCGAGGGTATCTTTATCCTTTCCACAAACCCCCAATTTATTGGAATTCCTGAAGGGGTGACTGATACAGGGGCCTTGAAGGCAGTCTCGACAACTGAGTCCCGTTTCGCAAAACCCGCACTCCGGAAGTTGGCCTTCATAGCGGTCCCATATTAAGGATAGTTCCATTTCGAAGGCCTTTGGTAAAAAATATTCTACCGCACGATCCATACTCTTCTTCTGAATAAACTCCATTTTTTACTCCTTTCAAATCTCTTAGAATAAAAAATCCTATTTTTATTATCCCTTTTCTTCATCTCCTTTAGAAGGCCTTTGCCCTGTAATCCTTTCTTTCTTCCAATCGAATAGCTTGGGTTGGACAGACTTCTCCGCAGATAGGATATCCCATATTCCGACATCGATCACATTTAATGGCCACTTTCAGGGAGGAGGAAGGGGTGATCACTCCAAATGGACATGCCATCACACACATCCAGCAAGCGATGCATGTAGGTTCATAAACAAAGACCAATCCTGTTTCTGGATCTCTTCGCATGGTCCCATTAGGACAGGCCTCAATACAGGGAGCCTCCTCACAATGTCGGCATTGAAGAGCAAAATTTTTACCTTCAACGAAAACCCGAGCAACAGGTTGTGGGTTTTCATGAATGGCCTGATAGAGCTCTTTTGAGACCGAAGCGATTTCTGTCCCGCACCACAGCTCACATTGATGACATCCCGTACATCTCCTTTTATCGACCATTAAAATTTTCACCACCTTATCCTCCTTTGATTGTATTCTTACAATCCCGTATCCATAATCTCTTTATATTCGGGCTCCGTAAACCGATCGGCATTTCTTCTAATTAATGGCAAAAGATCCATGAAATTTAGGCTCTGGCTCATCAAGAGGGGAACGTATCCAGAGACATCAATTTTTTTCTTTAAGAGGATTTGATAAAGCCCTGCCTTCTGGGTCTGTCCGACCAAAATGACTCCTACCAAGCGACCATTCTTGAGGATCAATTTTTTATAGGTCTCTCTTGTCCTTCGCTTAATCTCTTGAAATTCCTCTCCTCCTTCACAGGTCGAACAGGTTTCTGCTCTTGTCAGTCCCATGGAGATGGCTGGAATTCCAATAAAATTTCCAATTGAGTTTCTTCGAAAGGATCCTTCATAAAGGGTCTTTTTCCCAGCCATGTTGAATCCAGCAATCTTCCCCTGCTCCACGGCACAAGGCCAGATGGCATTAATCCATGGAGCCTCTCTTGTAATATCATAAGTCTCCACCACGTCTCCCGAAGCATAGATATCCGGGATACTGGTCATCATCTCAGCATCCACCCGGATTCCACCCAGACAACCAATCTCTATACCCGCTCCTTGGGCGAGTTCAATAGCTGGTTTAATTCCAACCGCAATGACGACCAAGTCGCATTCAATCTCTCTGGATTCGGTGATCACCTTTCTCACCTGACCATTCCCTTCAAACCGAAGGGCTTTTTCTCCAAGAATCGGAGTAATCCCAAGTCCTTCGATTCTCTTCTGAACCATCGAAGCCGCTTCTTCGTCAAAGACAGTTGGAAGAACTTGACCCAATTGCTCCAGAAGAGTGACCTCCATACCTTTCCGTTTTAGGCTGATACTGGATTCAACCCCCACACTCCCTGCACCGATGACGACTGCCCGTTGGGCTTTGAAGTGATATAGTCTCTCTGCGTCGGCCATTGTCTTTAAAGAGAAGACCCCTTGGAGCTCGACTCCCTCAATAGGGGGGATGATTGGATTTCCCCCTGTGGCCAGAAGAAGTTTATCATAAGGGTAGGAGTCTCCATTTTCGGTATGAATCGTCTTTGAATCGATCGAGATGGATTGAACCCTCACTCCGAGATGGGGGGTGACACGATACTGCTCAAAAAAATCTGGCGATCTGAAACTGAGAAGAGGTTTTGAAAGCTCTTCGGCGATGTAATAAGGGAGAAGCACTCTCGAAAAGAGTGGAGTCGCCTCATCACTAAATAAATCGATCTTCGATTCAGAATCAATGGATCGAATGGCCTCTACAGCACTGATGGCTGAAGCACTCCCTCCAACGATAACATATCGCATAGCGTTCTCCTTTTTTAAACGATAAAATCACAACAAGTTTTAAAGTAGATAGTTTTAATCTCCTCGTTTTATATTTTATTTTTAGCTCAGTACAGACTATGGACCATATAGAGAGGGAGCAATTCTTTAAAGAGTTTGATTCCCCGGGTCATGTTATAATTTCCACAGGTACAGCATTTGGCCATCTCCAGGCAAGCCTCCTCAACCGTCCTCCTACCCCTTTTTACATCTCTCACCAATTTCTTCACGAGATCCGATGAGATCATCGCATGACCACACATGGTGGTGGTCTTCAGGATCTCAAACTCGGGGAGTAGCTCTGTCCTTCCCCAGGTTCCTAAGGAATATTCGATGGTATGAATTCGTCCCAACCCAGCCTCTTCCATACACTGTTGAACAATGTCGCTGATGCCAGAGATGATGATTGAAATTCCTGGTCGATTCTCCTTTAACTCTTTGAGTAAGGCAACGATCTTTTCACGATTATCGAAAGTGCATTGAACAATCGTTCCGTCCGTTACATGGTTCAAGATATCATCCATGGTGGTGTTATAGATATTCCCTGTCTTCATATCCCCCAGATTGATCGGTCCGTGTTTGTAACAGAGACTTAAAAACTTCTGGGTCTTTGGAGCAGACCCCTTTTTATTAATTCCTGTAGCGGGGCATCCTAAGACGACGAAATCTTCTTTAAGATCTTCCCATTCTCCCCTTCGATGCAAACTATGAGTCATGACTCCTCCTTTCCTCTTCATAGAACTTGAAGGCTGGCTCTCCAAGACCTAAATTGTTTTTGGTATTGATCGAATACCAATATCCTAATCGTTCTAAGATAGATTTAACAGGAATCTCCCCTTCCGGTGGAACTTTTGTGATGACTTCAACAGAAAAAACACTCTCCACCTTTTCCGCCGCTTTTTTGATAGCTTCCAGAACAGCAGGAAGTTGTTCAATCTTACACTTCCCCTCTACAATGGCTGAAGTGGCCTTCTCATTAAGAATATCGTCCCTCAGCTTTCCGCTCTTGCGATCGGCCATAAAGTGAGTTACGGGATTTTCTTCTGCAAACTCATACCCTAAGGGAGCCAAGGCCATAGCAATTACTTCCACGTCTCGAAAATAGGCCCCTACTCCAGGCCTTCCAAGCTCTATCCCTACCCCCACCTCCCCGGGACGATAACGGCCCGAGACATCGTTGGTCTTCATCTCTTCAGTTCCTCTACCTGGGACCTGAGAGCCTTTAAATTCAATGAGGGGATTGCTCAAGATACTTCGAACCTCCCTTGGCCAGGGAGTCTCAGGCTGGTAAAGAGCCTTTACGGGGCAGATATTAGCTCTGAGGCAGACTCCACAATCGGTACATCGCTCCTGATCGATCTCAATGTAAACTCGACCAGGAATCTTTTCATGCCTCTTAAAACTCTGGATCCTTCCCATTGGACAATAAGGAAAACATCTTTTGCAAGCAATACATTTATCTGGGTCCGCCTTCATGAATTCCTCCGCTTTTGGATTTATAAATTGTATACAAATTTTAATTTACGATTTATATATGACATATGGAAAAATTTGTCAACAAAAAAATTTACCAATAATTTCAAATAGATATAAAAATTAATATTTGGGCCACATTTAAAACGTAAACGAAAAAGTGGTTTAATCAATTAAATTGCATACAATTTTATTTTTACGCTTGACCTCTAATTCTAAAAGAATTATAAAAATGGAGGATTCCATTTTTATTGAATATCAATTGGAGAAGACACAGATGGCTTTTGAAGTAATTGTGGATCAAGAAAGGTGTAAAGGATGTGAGGAGTGCTTAGAGATTTGCACAGCAGGAGTTTTTTCGATAGAGCGGAGGAAGAGTGTTCCCACCCAAATGAAAGAATGTATAGGTTGTAAAAGTTGTGTTGAGATATGTAAGGAGAAAGCAATCACGGTAAAAGACCTCGAAAGGGAAATGTCAGAGATTGCTTCCCTCCTGTTGAGGGATATCCTTTAAATAGATTCGGTTTCAGGCTCAGGGTGAACGATCACGTCTGCTCCTGGAACAATTTTTTGAATCGCCTGCTCCACCTGTTCGGTCAAATGATGAGCCTCCATTAAGGTCTGATCTCCATCCATAAATACATGGACATCCACAAAGGGTTGAGCCCCAGAGTATCGAACCCGGACATCATGACAGTTACGAATTCCTGGAAGAGCTTCCACTTCTGCGATAATCTTTTTTCGAAGACCGGAGGGGGCCACATCTATGAGGGCCTGAATGGTTCGAATGGCAAGCCTTCCGCTCATATACACAACAATCAAAACGACCCCGATTGCCGCAATGGCGTCAGCATGATGCAAAAAAGAGAGGTTTGGCACCTTTCGGGAGAGGATCACGCAGATCAACCCCAGAATCACCACGGAAGAACTCCAAATGTCTGTGCTGAAATGGAGGGCATCTGCCTCTAAGGCTTGGCTCCTATACCTATAGGCCACTCGAGAGAGGGCACGCGATCTCGATAGATCAATCCCAATAGAGATTCCCATGACCAAAAATGCCCAGACATTAACGTCAATATGAATCTCATGGGTAAGAAGCCGATGAATGGCTTCATAAAAGATCCAGGCACAGGTTCCCAAAAGGAGCAGAGTTTCAAAGAGGGCCGATAGATTTTCAATCTTACCATGGCCGTAGTGATGGGTATGATCGGCCGGTCGATCGGAGAATTTTATAGCCAATAGGGTCATCAGAGTAGCCACCAGATCAAGTCCGCTGTGGGCAGCCTCAGCCAAGATTCCGAGACTTCCTGTCGTGAGACCAACTATTATTTTAAACACGGTGAGGGCTACGGCTGCAAGAACAGAGGATAAAGCTACAGACCACTTTTCCTGACCTTTATGGACAGAGGTTTCTATCTTCTCCACTTTTTAGACCAAATTCTATTCACCCAGAATATGGACCAGAAGATTTCTCTGCCGGCGTCTATTATCAAAATCGATAAAGACGATCTGCTGCCATGTTCCGAGGGTCAGATTCCCGTTCTGAAGAGGAATGGTCAGGGAAGGTTTCATCAGGGCGGCTCGGACATGGGAGAAGCCATTCCCATCTCCCCATCGCTGATCGTGTTCATAGGGGATATTCGAAGGGGCAATCCTTTCGATCGCCTTCTGAAGATCTCGGAGGACACCCGATTCATATTCTATCGTAGTTATGGCTCCAGTGGACCCAGGGCAAAAGACTGTCACCAGACCATTCTCTATTTTTGAGTGTTTAATAACAGATTCCACCTGATCAGTGATATCTATAATATCACTGAACCCTTTGGTACTGAAAGAAATCGTTTCGGAAAAAATCATCCTCTCACCTTCTTGAAGGACTTCTTGGGTTGATACCCTTTCTAATCCTTTAATATCCTTTTGTATACCTTCTTCCAGCTTTCCGTTTCAAGGAAACTCCCGGAAACATTCTCCAAGAGTTTTAAAAAGACAGAATAGGGCATGGATAAGGTAAGAACTTCTTTCTCCACCATGGGTCTTGCAGAAACATCGAACATCCCGAGGATAGCACGAGGCTCGGGCGATTCTGCCTCCTTTAAAGGATAGGTTAAGAGGGTGCTGCATCCAGACCCGAATGGAGAAAAGACCCCATCCGTTCTCTCCAGAGCATAATTGGTGAGAGTAAAAAGACCTGAAAGGACATCCGGAGTTCCAAAAAAAATGATCACTTCGGGTGGATTCTCATCTTGAAACTGAGGGATCGGTTTAAAAACACAATACTCAGCCGGAGCGGGTCTTGGCCTCATCTTTTTAAAATACTCTCTGGCAAGTTCAGGGGTCTTGATATAACGTTCTCCCTCCATCTCTCCTGGAATTCCACAGGAAAGAAAGTACTCAATATTGGGTCGGGGTGTTTCGAGAAACCCCATGTAGTAACCTCCCCCCGGACATCCAAAATGGTTTTTGTCAAAGAAAACGGTGTCTCCCTTCTTTCTTGCCCTTTGAAGGAGTCCTATCATACAGCCCGAGATCCCCTCTTTTGGAGAAACCCCATCAGGTTTCTCATTGGTGTAATAAACTCCGAGAGGAGACTCTATCAAACCGATACTTTCTTTAAATTTTTCCCATTCCTCTGATTGAAAAGAACGCATTTTGCCTCCCTTCATTCCTGAGCACACTCTGAAGGATCGCCCTTAATTTTGGATAGGGCATGGGGAAGGGCAGGAAGGATAACAGTCAGATTCTCTCTTACCCCTTTTGGGCTTCCAGGAAGATTCACGATCAAACTTTTTCCACGAATTCCACAGACGGCTCTTGAAATCATGGCATGGGGAGTCTTTTTGAGACTTTCTGCCCGCATCGCCTCAGAAAATCCCGGGACTTCTTTCTCAATCACTTCAAGGGTTGCCTCCGGGGTCACATCTCTCGGACTCACCCCTGTCCCCCCCGTAGTCAGAATGAGATCTGCCAACCGCTCATCGGCATTTCGTTTTAATGCCTCAACGATTTTTTCCTTCTCATCTGGAACGATTTCGTAATGGATGACCTTTCCGGGAAGTTCCTTGATTATCTCCTTGATAAGAGGCCCACTCGCATCTTCCCTCAGGCCCTTTGCCCCTCGGTCACTGATCGTAATGATGGCCACCTTGAACATCATTTAAAAATTATCTCATTTCCTTCAAAAAGACAAGTATTGCAATTTTATCTTTTCAAAGTTAGAATTCGTTTACGAAATAAAATGTGCCATAAGGAGGGTGAAGGAATGATCCTAAAGAAGATGCTTCTGATCGTAATGGGTGTTGGATTAGGGATGATCATAGGAAATCCGATTCAGGCTCAGGAATTGAGTTTAAAGGATTACACCGCCGTCATTATAAAAGACCTTGAGGTCCCCTCCGGGTCTCCAGCTCCTGAATCAGCCGGTTCCTTAATGGCTGAAAAAGCCGTTTATCAAATCAAACGGTACAATGAAAAGTATAGACTTTTTGATGGCATTGCCAAAGAGGGTGGAAAAGAGGCCAAAGCGATTCCTTCGGGTTCAAAGATTCTCATCATTCAGGGTACGGTAAAAGAGTATGTCAGATCCACGGTAGGGAGAAGAATTGGTCGGTCTTTTATTCCAGGTGGAGAATTTACGGGAACCGCCTCCTTTGCGGCTCATTATCAATTCATTGATAAAGAGACAGGGAAGATCATCTATGAGACAGACCTTAGGACAAAGTCTACAGGAGCAGAGGATACCGTCGAATATGCAATGGATCGCAATGGAGAGGCCCTTGCCAAAACCATTTTGAAATTAAAAGGAAAGTAAGAGGCAAGGATAATATAGTCCAATTCTATTTTACTTTTTTGATCAAACGAATCTTTTTGATTAAAAGTCGTTTATTTGTTGGATCTTCAACACTTTCTATATAAATTGGAGTATTTGGCTTTAGATGATCAATTTTAATAATAGAACCCCTCTCGTCTTCAATCGCCGTATTTGAATCCCATGTAAACTTCTTTTCATTTATTATTAAGGTATTATTTTTAAAATCGATTTCCATTAAAACTCCCTTGGTCTTGATAATTTCATTATTGGGAAGAACTCCCATAGGAAATAGAAAAAAAACGAAAAGAATGAGCAAGCTAATTCTCTTATAATCGAACCTTTCCATTTTCCCCTCCCTAAAAGATGATTCTCCAATTGACAGGGAATAGACTTTTCTTACTCCTTAATTTAGGTCGAACGACACCTCCACCTACTCCTATATAAGCCACTACCTCTCCTTTGATGACGGTGACAATCACTCCAGAGGGAATAGCTGTTCCAATAATTTTAGAACGATCCTCCTTTTTAATGACCTCCCCATTTACGTCATTCGTGAGATCAAAATTAAAAGCCGCATTTCCGGTTAAATACTCTAAGGCATAGAGTCTACCTGTCCCTTCCCCGATATAACAGGGATCTTCTTCTACCATTTCTGTGGTCGGAGAAAAACTCGTGAAATAGACTATTTTGAAAAAGACGACCGGAGGAGCAAGGATTTTTTCCCCTACATGTGAGTCTAATTTAATGAACCATCCATTGCCTGACCTTAACTGAGAAAAAATTTCGTTTTTTATGGTTTGACTCGTCTCGGGATTTTGAAGCTCATCAGCGGTCACATCAATAAGGTCACTTTCTTTTAACACACCAGGCAAGGACTTATCCTTTATTGCATAAATTCTATTAACCACTGTCCCATCTTTAGGATGTTCCCTATCTCCTGTTCCAAAAAACAACATTTCATAATTTCCCGAGGCACCTTTTTCAAGGGTGACATCCGGTGGATAAAATATTTTTCTCCCAGAAGTTCCATCCGCGCCAGGATTGGATTGAAAAATGATCCTTCCTGTCCACCGATCTGGGTCAGGGTCATTAATATCGAACCTCCAAATCCGCCCTCCCATATCTCCCACATAGAGGCGGTCTATTTTACCATCCCCATCCACATCCACTCTTGCCACATCACTTGGGATACAATAGGTCATATTAGAATATTCAGGGAAAGAAAATCGTTTAATCAAAGAACCGTCTAAAACATCTACCACGTAAACAGCTCTTCCCTTAGAATCCGTTCCCGGAGGTTCATTGTCTTGGTTAATATCATATCCACCCCCAATAAAAAATACCCATTTCTCACCTGAACCATAGGCTATCTTAGCGATATTTGGCGTTGACCAGGATTGTCCCATTTCCGAAAAGGGCGAGCCAGACGCATCAGGATTGATCTCCCAGAGGTATTGAGGACGAATGGGATCCGTGATGTCGAGGGCATAGTAACGGTTCCCCCCTCTTCTTTGGCCAAAAACCACAATTCTCCGATTAATAGATCCATCTGAATTATAGATGAAATAAGCTTTTGGAGAACCATCGACAAAAAATTCCAATACATCAGCATGAAGGGCCTGGAGTTTATTCAGAAGATTTGGGGGAATAAAAGCCCAGAGCTCCTCTCCAGTTTCGTCATCGAAGGCATGAAGCATCCCATCGTTGGCTCCTGCGTAAATGACAGAGCGCGAATCATAGTGGACAACGAGGGGTCGAGAATGAAGAAATGACCCTAAAATCCAGCTTCTTTTTTCACTCGTGCTTCCAAATGGGGGTTCATCATCATAAGCATCGTATCCGTAAACAAATCGAACCAACTTATCTCTGGCATTGGTATCGTTCCCTAAGCCTAACATCGCTGGGGTAATGTTGGCTTCATTAAATGCGTTGGAGGAATGGGTTAGATCAGGGTTTGTTCCAAGATAGGTATATATCTTACGAGGATTGGAAGAGAAATTGCGATTCATAAGGACTTCTCCTACCCCTCCCTTCTCTACGTCCGATCCATCCATACTGGTACTCCAGTATGAACGAGCTGTGGCAAGAATTTGTCCATTATCATCAAGGGCAGGCACTCCTTCGACATCCAATAACTGTCCAACATCGCTTCCTGACTGGGCGATACCATATTTTTTTATATTTCCACTCCACATCTTATTCTTATTTGGCTGAAAGAGGGCAAGATAGATTTTATCCCCGGCAGAGGTTCGTTCCATTCGACTTACAGGAACAATGGGAGCCACAAAGCAGGAAGTTTTCTCAAGAATTTCACCAACGATATTTTGAAAAGCGCTCGCTAATTCCTGAGCAGTCATGGCATAGTAGTATCTTCCATGCCCGTGAGTAGCGGTTCGTTCAAGGAGATCATTATTTGTCGTAAAACCAATGGTATAGGTGGTGATATTTTGTTGGCCTGTTAAATCTGACCGAAGATCAGTCTCATAAAGATATTTGGCGACATCATCGAGATAATCCGAGCCGTTATCTTCATAATGTGGATCATTAGGGGCTCCTATGGGTTCTCGCTGATCACCATCTCTGTCACCAATCTGGTTTGCTAAAATTGGGTTTCGATCCTGAGTTGACATTCCATCTGTAATAAGAATGACATAATTTCTTTGACAGTAATACTGAATAGGACTCGTATATTGGACCCCGGAGTTGAAATAACTTGGAGCACCCTTAAAATAAAGACCTGCTTCATAAAGGGTCTCTGCCAAGGGCGTCCAGGTATTTGCAGTAATATCATTGATATCACTAATTAGTTGACTTCGTGTCTGTTCGTCCAAACTTCGAATACTGCTTTGGAGCCTACCCCCCTCATCATAATTAAAAATCATTACTCCGATTCTTACTCCATTGATGGTATTTAAGAATTCTGTAATGACCTCTTTAGCAACCTGAAGCTTAGGTTTACTATATAGGGGATCATTGTTAATCCAGGCCAGGTAATTCCTATAATTTCCTGTTCTTAAAGTATAGTAATTTCTTCGACAGTTAGAACTGGTATAACCCTCATAATGGCCGTAATTGGTTAATGCTGTTCGTGCATCCGAACAGAGAATTTCTGAGATGGAGTTGGCAAAAAGCTCCCATCCTCCCCAAAATCGCCGGTAATAAACCTTTCCCGCATCTGATTGAGGAACCACTAAAGGATCATAAAGGGTATTTGGATTATAAGGAGGACCAGGAACATTATCATTCATACTTCCTGAATTATCAAAAATGATCAAGATATTAGGCTCTACCCCTTCTCCGCTCGCTATATAAAGGTCAGTATCCTTGGCCAAGGAGATAGTCGAGATGAATAAAATACAGCATAATAAAAATATCTTTAAGGAAATATTTCTTAACCTCATCTTTAATTCCCTCCTGAAAGGGTTGGAATCAATCGTACTACCTTCTGCTGAATCTCACAGTTCGCTTTCATCGGATTTTGCTCTAATTGATCCTCACCTGTAGAGTCAATCAGGTAATGGGCAAATTCGAAATTCCCAGTAGCACTGAACCCTGAACCTCGAGGGGCATCTGATCGACCAGGAAAATAGGTAATGGTGACATTCGCACGAGTAGGATTAGGATTATTGGAGTCTGAAAAAGGATTGTATTGGTTATTCACATACTTTCCAGGAAGATCAAAATTCTCTAGATTTGCCACTACAACCTGGATTCCACTATCAGCGGAATAGAAGGCATCTGTCGCCCCTCTTTTATTTCCTGAAAGCATGACTTCAAAGGTAGAGGTAAAGGTGGCTGCCAAGCCCATTAAAGTTAGGATAATTAACATAATAAGGGCAATCACTAAGGCTGCCCCAGATCGATCTTTTAGAGTCATTATTTTTTTTCTCATCAGATCACTCCTTATCGTAAACATTGATTTCTTAATGCAACAGTGGTTTCAAGTCTTCTTGGAGACATCATCTGCTGGGTTTCCTGAAGGGTTTGTTGGGGTGTTGCGGTTAATCGAATTTGAACCGCAACGATCTTATCCCCGGGATTAACTTCATTTGCTTCTCTCCATCCGTCCAGAAGATTATCTCCATTGCTGTCCACTCCATAAGTAAAATGAAGCTCCTCTACATTCTCGAGGAGGTCCTCAATAGGAAGACTGTTTCCTACCCCAGAGGGATTATAGGTAGTGAGTTGCCGCTTAAGGATTTTGGAATCAGCATCCCACCAGTATCTCACGGAGTATCGAGTCGTATGGTCATATTCATAATCCACTGTAATATGGTCAGTTCCGGGTTGAATAGGGGTATCAATGATAATTTGGGACAAGGAATCATCATTATCAAAACCCCCCATTCGAAAATCTCTTAATAAAATTTCCATCGAACTTCTGAGACCCTGTTGGGTCTCGACCACATGATCCTGAACAGAATAGGCCCGGCTTTGAACTACAAAAAATCTATAAATCCCGGCAATCAAAATCGAGAAGATGACAAAAGCTAAAAGGAGTTCTATAATGGTCAAGCCTTTTGTATTTGAATCTCTTTTCAGTTTCATCCTATATCCCCATGTTGTTGAAAACTTATATCTCAGAATTTGAAAGGATGGATAAAAATCTCAATGAATGAGTATTTAAATCTTCCCATCGAATGGTCACCTCGATCTCTTTTAAGGAAGGATTTAGGTCTCTGACAACCCAAATTCGAGTATAATTAATCCCGGTTGAACTGGTTCTATTATCAGAATTCCCTGAAATGCTCGACCATGGCATTGCTCTTAGCTCTTCCAATTTATCTTGGGCTAAGGTCGCGGCTTCTGTGATATGTCCACCAAATGCATTGTTTTTGGTAGTGGTGGTCATTAAACCAGCTAACGCCACTAAAGAGAGAGAAAGGATGACTAAAGCCACGAGAAGTTCAAGAAGGCTAAATCCATTTGTTTTGAGAAAATTTTTCATTGTCTAACTCCTAAAAGAATAAAACTGCAAAAGGTATACCAATAAATTTCGGACATGAGAGAGCCTTTTGGTCTAAAACTTCTATCGTTTTATTTGATAATAAAATGGCTAACTTATAAAATAGATGATTGGGAATCTGATTGAAACGCTTCAAATTTAAAGCCCCTTTTTGAAAAATTTTTAATTAAAAAGACAAAAAGTCATATTTGAAAAAAATTTTCTATTTTTCATTATAAGGATGTTTTATTTTTTATATCAGCAAAAAGAATGCCATTTGTTAAAAATTTTCTAACCTATTAGAATTTAAAGATAAATTAATTTGGATAAAATAAGGGTAATCCTGGGGAAGTCCTAAATTGTCATTTTTAAGAAATTTTTTCAGATTTCTTCCATTGCATCAATTCTAATTTTATGAAAATATAAATTAAACCTCTTATGGAAGAATTGATTAAAAGGGCTGCTGAAGATCTCCTCCGGTCCAAACACGCTATTGCGCTAACAGGGGCGGGGATTTCAACGGAGTCAGGGATCCCCGACTTTCGAGGCCCTGATGGAATCTGGACCAAAGATCCAGAGGCTGAAAGAAGAGCCTATGAGATCTATGACCTTTTCATTGAAAGCCCTAAAAAATATTGGCTCGATCGATTAGATCCTGAAAGTTTCTTCTCGAAAAGAATATTTTCTATCTTTGGAGAAATCGAAAAGGCACAGCCCAATGCGGGTCATTATGCCTTAGCCGAGCTTGAGAGGCTTGGGATTTTAAAATGGGTCATAACCCAGAATGTGGATGGGCTTCATCAGAAGGCAGGATCCAGGAGGGTCATTGAGTATCATGGAGGGCTGAATAAATTTCGATGCATCGAATGTAACAGGAGATTTACCCGGGAAGAACTTGACTTAGATAGATTAAGGGTCGAGGAAAAGCTTCCTCCCCGGTGTTCTTGCGGTGGAGTCATTAAGGATGATGGCGTTTTTTTTGGTGAACCTATCCCCTCAGATGTGGCCAGGAAATCGCTCGAAGAGGCTTGGAAATGCGACTTGATGTTGATCTGTGGAACCTCAGCGGTCGTCTATCCTTTTGCGCAGTTGCCCAGAATTGCAAGACAGCGAAAGGTGGAGCAGGAAAGAAGATCAGACTCAGGCCTCTATATTGTTGAAAGAGTTCCTGCAACCACTATCATCGAAGTCAATCGAGAACCTACCCCGTTAACGGAAGAAGGGATCTCTAACTATCTCATCCAGGGGAAAACAGGGGAGATCTTGCCGAAGATCTTGGAGGAAGTCAAGAGAAAGATGGAACGGTCAATTTGAATTAATCCCTATCCAATTTTTTTAAAAAGGCGAAGTCGATCTGTCTTCTCTCTACATCGACTCGCTCTACTTTTACCCTCACCGCCTCCCCCACTCTGAAACGTTGATACGTTCTCTCACCCACCAGGCAGTACTTATCCTCATGATAGTGATAGTAATCATCGTGAAGGCTGGTTACCCTCACCATCCCCTCCACGAAAATCTCTTTCAATTCCACAAAAAAGCCGTATGGAGTAACTCCACTGATCACTCCATCAAACTCCTCCCCGATCTTATCCTTCATCAATCGCACCCGATAACGATCCAGAATCTCTCTTTCGGCTTCCATAGCCACTCGTTCTCGCTGGGAAAGGTGTTCTGCTTTTTTAGCCAATGCCTCCTCGGAATAGGTCTCTTTTTCTTTGAATAACACATTCTTGAGAAGACGGTGGACGATCAGGTCTGGATACCGTCTGATGGGAGAGGTAAAGTGGGTATAGGCCTTTGAGGCCAGGCCAAAATGGCCCAAATTTTTAGCCGAATATTTAGCCCATTTCATGGACCTCAAAAGAAGATGATTAATGACCCTCTCCTCTAACCTCCCCTTCGCTTCAAGAAGAACTTTCTGGAGTTCCCTTGAGGAATACCCTCCGTCCTTCCGCATCCGATATCCCAGGAGCGAGATAAATCTTCGGAACTCATCGATGGCCGCCTTTTCGGGGGGCTCATGAATGCGAAAAATAAACGGGACTCCTTTTTCTTCCATAAAATGAGCGACGGCCTCGTTGGCTGCAATCATGAACTCCTCGATGATCTGATGGGCCAGGTTTCTCTCCGCACGAATAATATCTTCTGCCTCGCCTTGAAGATTCAGAATGACTTCGGGCTCTGGAAGGTCAAAATCCAAGGCCCCCCTTTCCAATCGTCTTTTTCGGAGGATTTGACTGAGTTCCGCCATCTGCTCGAGAATGGGAAGAAGAAGGCCATATCTCTTCTTCAACTCCTGATCCTCATCCATTAAGAGTTTTCGAACCAGGGTGTAGGTCAGCCGTTCATCACTTCGAATCACACTCGGGTAGAATCGAACCTCCTCTCTCTTACCCTCTCTGTCGAACTTCATCTCTACCGTGAGGGTAAGTCGGTCCACTCCTGGATGAAGGCAACAGATCTCATTGGAAAGTTCGGGAGGGAACATGGGGATGGCCCGATCCGGGAAGTAGACACTTGTGCCTCGAAGATAGGCCTCTTCATCCAGGGCACTCCCTTCCTCCACATAATGGCTCACATCGGAGATGGAGACATAAAGTCGAAACCCCTTCTCTCCGTCTCTTTCCAGGGAGACCGCATCATCGAAATCCCTTGCATTTTCCCCATCGATGGTAAAGGTAATCAACCTCCTCAAATCCTTACGTCCCTCATAATCCCGGGAAGGAGGCTGGATGGGGATCGCCCTTGCCTCTTTTAAGGCCGCAGGAGTGAATCGATGGGGGAGATCGTATTTATGAATGATGATCTGGGGCTCAATCTCCGGATCCTCAGGATATCCAAGGATATGGGTCACTCGACCCTCAGGCCTTCCTCTCTCTGTAGGATAATGGGTGATCTCAGCCACCACAATCTGATTCGGTTTGGCCCTCTTCGTCTGCCCCTCAGGAATATAGACTTCCTGAAGGATTCTTTCATCTTCTGGGACAATGTAGGCATAGTTCTTTGCCTTCATGAATTTACCCACTACTTTTCGAATCCCTCTTTCTAAGATCCGGATGATTCTTCCTTCCTTCCCCTTTTTCCGGATCGACTCAACCCTGACGACGACCCGATCTCCATGCATTGCCTCGCGAAGATTTCTGGGACTGATGAAGATGTCTTCTCCTTTCCCCTCTTCAGGAATCACGAATCCGTATCCGTCGGGATGACATTTCAGTCTGCCAATCAGTAAATCCATTTTTTCGGGCAAACCATAGCGGTTCCCCCTGATCCGAAGGACCTTCCCCTCCTCCATGAGATCCTGGATGAACTTCTTCAGTCCATATCTCTCCCTCTTTCCTAATCGAAAATGGCGAAGGATCTCCCTGAGTAGGAGGGGTCTTCCTTCCTCTCGCATCACCCGAAGGATTTCTTCGGCTGAGAGGGGGAGGGGTTTGACTTCGATACGCCTCTCTCTTCTTCTTTTAAATCCCCTTTTACCCATTTCTGCCTTTACTTATCATAGATGAAATTCAAACCCCCACGCCCCCAAAAAATCTCATGGGACCGAGAAAAAAAGGAATGAAGATGGCTAACCCGACAAGGATGATGGCGACGATGGCTGGAAGTAATACGGCCAGGGCGGCTTTTGCCGTAGAGGTTTCATGTCCTTCCCTGATCCCGATGACAAAAAGGACGATCATATAAAGGGACCCGATAAGATTTCCAATGATAGGGAGGAGATTGAAGAGATGGGCGCAGTAGGAATAGGAGATGGCTCGAAAGGTTGCCTCATATCCATTCTTATTCCCTCCGACGATCATCAGACAGAGATGGGTAATTCCGCTTCCTACCAAAAGAGAGAAGGCCAACCCGAAAGGCAATCCGACCAGAAGAAAAGCAAAGTAAAATTCATAAGGGAAAAAAGAACGAATCGGACCAGGGATCATTTGAGAGAGGAAGAGCCACTGCCAGAGGAAAGAAAAGCCAAATCCAATGATTCCAGTGATGACCCCATAGAGAAGGGGGAATCCATAGCCTGTCCCTTTGGCAACCTTTTTAAAGAAGGGTGTCGGGGAAAAAAGGGCTTCTTTGGTCGTCTTCAGATAGGACCCGATTAGCCCTTCGCCGCTCTCCCATGGAGGAGGAATTTTCTCCTCCGTTGGAATTTCTCGAACCTTTCCTTCATAGGCACGAGCCATCTGCTCGAATTGTCTGATCTTTGAGATCACGATTCCACATTTGATACACTCCTCCCCCTCAGGTTGCTCGAATCCACACTGAGGACAGGTCACCATGGGCCCCGTATGTTGCTCTTCAACCCTTACCCTTGCCCCGATTTCCTCGAAGGCCCTGACATACCGCGCGACTTCTTCCTTCGATTCTGTTTTCTTAACTACTATAGGAACTCTCTGCAGTAAACTTTCAGCCCTTTCCGGAGAAAGGTTGAACTTCTTCTGGAGCCCTTGTCGAAGGCGGATCTCTTCCTCGGGTCCGGCTACGGTGAGGCCCAAAAAGATGATTTTATAAAGGGCCATCTCTTGTCCTCCTTTAAAACCCTAATGAGTTTTATGGATTGTTACCACATTCCCTCAAAAACTACAAGGGCCATGGTTCTTAGGGAATTCTTATAAAAGATGAATGGGTCGAAGTCGATTCCCATCGAATTGATAGGCAATTAAGCAGGAGGCGCTCTCCCGGATCATCGAGTCGGTCAGAGTCTTCATTCTCCCCCATTCCTCCAGGACATCCTCCCGATCGATTCGTTCTATTTTTTCTTCCCATTCTTTTAGGTATCCCCCTGAGGATAATCGATCGTAAATCATCTTTTCCACTTTCTCATGGGGGAGTTGAAAAAGGCCATCCTCTCTCTTTGAGAGCTCATCCAGACCCTCTCCGGCAATATTCTTGAGATCGATGATCAGGGGAGAGACTCCGAAAAGATAAAGATCGGAAAGAAAGAATTCCTGGAGACACATTTCAGAAAGCTGTTGAAGGGCCTGCCTTCTTTGAGGAGAAATGGCTCCGGGCCTTTGGATACAGGGAAAATCTCGAATCCACTCTCGTTGAAGAAGGGTATCGGGAGGATAGGTCATCCAGAGATATTCAGGGAAAAGGGCACAGGGGATGGGTCTTGAGCTGTATACCGAGCACCACTTCCCATCGAAGAAGACACAGGGTTTTTTCAATTCTAAGGTGAGTCGTCCGACCCAGGGTTCTCGGCCCGGAAGGGGATCGAAGCCTATTTTAAGATGTTCTCTAAAAAGTTGAGAGACTTTCTTTCCATAGTTCCTTGAGATAGCGATCAAGTCAATCAAACTGATAGAGACATGAAGCTGTGGATCTTTGCAGCCCTTCCGATCACATTCATCAGGACATGAAAATTCTGAATCGGCATTGAATAAACGAGAACGGTCCTTTAGATAGGATTCCATATTGATTTTATATCCCCTCGGAGGGGTTGCCTTTTTTAGTAATCCTTCACTCAGAAGTGGGGAATAAGCCCGAGAGGGGTATTGGAGAAACCCATGGTGCGGCTACTGCGTTCTATGGGTTTCGGAAATACTCCTGTCGGGCTAAAATTTATTTTCACCCTTCAGTGAGGGGTTGCCTTTTTAGAAATTTTTATTTGATAAATCTTTCTAAATATAATATAGGTTGAGTGATTTAATCAAAAAGAGGAAGGGAGATTTTTTATGTTTGAAACTCGATTGACTCAACTTCTGGGAATCCAATATCCTATCATTCAGGGTGGACTCCAGTGGCTCGCCACCTCTCAGCTTGCTTCTGCGGTATCCGAAGCAGGAGGATTGGGGATTATCTCAAGCCTCACCTTCCCCGATCGGGAATCCCTCCGGAAGGAGATTCGCCTCATGAGAGAGAGAACAAAGAAACCCTTTGGAGTGAACCTTTCCATGCTTCCGGAATTGACGAAGGGAGACCGAACCGAGGAGATCTTAGACGTTCTTCTTGAGGAAAGAGTCCCGGTAGTGGAGACCTCGGGAAGAAGTCCTGAACCTTTTGTCCAGAAATTGAAGGATCACCATATCATCCTCATCCATAAAGTTCCATCCATTCGTTTTGCCAAAAAGGCTGAATCGATTGGTGCAGATGCAGTGACCATTGTGGGTTTTGAATGTGGAGGTCATCCCGGGATGGATGATGTTACCTCTTTTGTCCTTATTCCGATTGCCTCCCAATCCCTTCGAATTCCTGTGATTGCAGGAGGAGGAATTGCAGATGCAAGGGGATTTGTCGCCGCCCTTGCCCTCGGGGCTGAGGGGGTGGTCATGGGAACCCGTTTTGTTCTCACCGAGGAATGTCCTGCTCATCCTGCGATTAAAGAAAGGTTCCTTCGGGCCAAAGAGACCGATACCATGCTTATTCAACGTTCGATTCGAAACGTAGCGAGAGTAATTCGGAATAAAGCAGCCGAGACGACCCTCTCCATGGAAGAGAGAGGAGCCTCGTTAGAAGAACTGATGACCGTGATCAGCGGGCAGATGAGTAAGGAGGCCTATCAACGGGGAGATACAGAGGGAGCCATTTTTGCCTGTGGCCAATGCGTTGGATTGATTCATGAAATTAAGAGTGTCAGGGCGGTTATTGAAGAAATAATAGGAGAGGCCCAGATCCTCCTCCAGAGATTAAATCAAAAAATAAAAACCTAATGGCTTCCAGCTTTTTCGGAAAGCCCCTTCTCTCTCTTTAAGGCTTCCCACTCCTCTAAAAATCCCATCTTCCCCATGAGCCAGAGGATTCGATTTTCGGGGGTCATCCTTTTGAATTGCTCACTCTCCGTTTCTGTGAGTCTCTCGAGGATCTGGGGGACCACTCGGCTGTCTGTTGAAAAGAGTCTGGCAATCTCATGGGCTATGAGTCCCATGTTCGCTTTTTGATTATTTGGGAAAGTTCTCTGGATGAAAATGAGGTAAAGATGAAATCCCTCTCTCCCCTGCAGGGGTTCTCCTTTGCGAAGGAGGTTAAAAAGATTGGACGAAAGAGGAAGGGTTAAGGAGAATGAAGGGGTTCCCCTTGGGATCTCATAAAAAAGAAGAAGATGCCTTGAAAACACTTCTCCTAATTTTGATTGATAGATTCGGCTGAGTAACTCTAACAGGCAGGAACCAATTTCATTGGAGAGAATTTGAGAGAGATCGATCATTTGAGCAATCATCTCCTGCCTTCTCACCTCTTCTGGATCTTCCTCTTTCCTCTCTTTAGAGGGGGCTTTGCTTTCACGAAGACACTCTCGAAAGTCCAAACAGTCCCGACACTCAGCTCGAGTCTCGACCCTTGTAAGCCCATCTGGAAGGATGATCTCTTTAATCGTGCCAAAACAGTCTTTTTTACCCAAGGTTTCTTCTCCTTTCTATTCAGAGAGATTCTTCTCAATCCTTTCTATGCCTAAAAAGCCAGAATACTCCAATCAATACAAGAAGGAAGGGAAGAAAATAGGTTCTCATCATCCTGGGGATAGATAGATGAATAGAATAATACTTGGAACCTAAGGTAAAAATTCCGATGAGGGTGGTCATCCAGCCCATGAGGCTCCTTCTGTTTTTCAGAATGCTCCCTATCCCTAAGGCCACCACCAACCAGGGCCATCCTTCTCGAACTCCATAGCCCATTCCTAATCGATCTAAAAAGATAAGTACCCCCAATACGATCAAGACCAATGCGAAACCCATCCTTTTTTCTCCTTTTCTCTTCTTGTCGATTGAATTGGATTCTTGAAATCGATTGAAAAATTTCTCATAATTTGTTGAAAAGAATGCTCTATTTTCCATACCTCATCTTGCAAAAAAACGCAAACCCCTTTAAATTTGAGTCGGAGGAAAGGCGATGGAATCTAAATTATTGAAGCAATTTTATCTCTTCTTAATAATCCTCTTTGGTTGGACCATTGTTCTTTTGTTTATTGGTCCCAAGTAATCTCTTTGCTTCACTCGAGGCAGGATGGACAAGGAGAAACTCAGAGAGCCTCTGAAGGAGGGAGCCTGTGTTTAAAAGACATTTCATGATTGCTTCTGGAATATTTTTAATCATTTTGGTGGGTTCCTTTTCCAAGGTCTATTCCAAGAAAGAATCGCTCCTGAAGCAGGATCTTTCCTGTATGGAGTGTCACGAAGAAATCAAATCACTCAAAGAGGGGACAAAACATGCATCCCTTTCTTGCTCCCGATGCCATAGCCAATTTGAAGCACATCTCAAAGATCCGAATAAAAGGCCGGAAACCAATTTGGACCTCTCCCTCTGTGGTCAATGTCACCCCTCCCAATACGAAACCTTTCTTCAAATCCATCTGAAATCCAAGGCGAAGGTAGAAAAATCCACCACGACGGGACGCTCTCCCACTTTTGATCGACTTCTTAATCCACACGGCTTTATCAAGGAACACAATGAACCTCGATCCCATAGCTTCATGCTCATTGACCATATGATTGTGGATCGAGCTTACGGAGGAAGATTCCAACTTAAGGGCTGGAAGGAGATCTCGAAGGGAGGAAGCTTATGGGACCGGGTGATGGACACAGGAAAAGAATTTCCCCAAACGGCAAAAGCCGGAAATACCGTTTGTTTGACCTGTAAATCAACCGATGCCATTCTGAAATGGCCTTACATGGGAGAGCCCCATCCTTCCACTGACCTTAAAAGGGGTGGCAATGCAGGGGCCATCTATATGGCAAAAAGATATCTAAAACAACCCATGGGTTGTATCCATTGCCACGATCCTCATGGAGCCAAACCAAGGGTGGTGAAGGATGCCCTGATTCAGGCCATCGTGGATCGAAAAGAAGGGACCTATCCTTATGACCCCGAGAAGAGCAAGAAGACCCAGGTGACAAAGATTGAATTCTACCGAAACGGAACTCCTTTTCGAGCCATTGGCCTTCTTAATAGAGCGGATTCCATAATTCTTTGTGCTCAATGTCATATCGAATATAATTGCAATCCCGGATTTAATCCCAAGACAGGAGCTTCGATCGGCATGGATGATCCTCGGACCAACTACATCCCTTGGGTTAATGTATTTGATATTCAAAAGAAATACGAAGGGATTGGATTTAAGGATTTTAAGCATCACGTGACCGGGGCTCCTCTGACCAAACTTCAGCATCCTGAGGTGGAAACCTTTTGGGGGAGCACTCACGAACGAAAAGGAGTGGAATGTAAAGACTGCCACATGCCCAAAGTAAAAGATAGGAAAGGAAAGACCTTCACCTTTCATGGTCAGCGGAGTTCACGATATATGTTGAAGGATACCTGTGTTCGCTGTCATCCATCGTGGTCTCAGGAAGAGGCTGAATATCAAGTGGATGCCATCCAGAACTATATTCGAGGAAAAATGAGAAAAGCCGAATTTTGGCTGGGGCAGTTGATGGAAACTTACCTTCGTGCTAAAGACCTGGGGGTAAAAGAAGAGGTCTTAAAAGAGGTTTGGCCACTTCATGATAAAGCTCATATTCATTGGGAATGGTGGACGGCGGAGAATAGCGACGGATTTCATCATCCTCAATTGGCCAGAGACTCTCTCACTCAATCCATCAACGCCTCCCAGGAGGCTATAAAGTTGTTAGAAAAAGCCATCGATGAAAGGAAGAGGTAGGATCCTGAGAGGAGTTTGGGGTTTCTTGCTCCATCTTCATTCTTGTTCTATAATTGGTTTCATAAATAAAGGAGCGATTTCTTCAAACTTCGAGGATCGGGCAGCCCACGTAGCTCAACGGTAGAGCGGCTGATTTGTAATCAGCGGGTTGGCGGTTCAAATCCGTCCGTGGGCTCCAAATGTTTTCAACCACTTACACATTACCTGATAACTCCACTTACTTCCAAATTGTGCATTTTTTGTGCACTTGATTTTTTATTCAGCTTTTCTCCCTGATTCTCGCTTGCTTTTTCATTTAGGACGTTGTCTAAAACCTGAAGTGCCTTCACCTTGTGACTCGATGCAAGATCCGAAGGGATATAGGGTGCCCCCAATTCCCTTTTATGCCTTAATGCAGGATGCTTATCCTTAAATTAATATGATTTCCACGTCGGGATTATTCGATGACTGGAGGTTCTTAAATACGATCACCGATATCAGAAGGGGGCAGAAATCGGTGTCTCGTGGCAAGGTCAGACCCCAAACAACAAACTCTTATATTGTCATAATGCCTATGTAAAATGATAAATATTGACATATAGGGCATTAGCTTATAGCTTGTTCTAACTTCATCAGATCCAAAATGAGTGATTACAAGACCTGCCCCTCCGCTGATTTTGTCGTTAACTGGCAGAAAATTATTTCGCCAATTTCATCAAATTCCATCGTCACTCGTGCCCCAATTCCTCATAGATCCCGCTAAACTGTTCCAATGCTGATTCTAAATTCTCTGCGATTTCTCTGGCGATGATGTCGGGTGGTGGGAGATTCTCCGAATCCTCAAGGCTTTCGTCTTTGAGCCAGAATATATCGAGGCTCACCTTGTCCCTCTGCATCAGTTCATCATAGGTAAATGCTTTGAACCGCTCTGTTTCTTTTCTGTTAAACCGATTCTCTGGGTTGTAGCATTGGATAAAATCTTTTAAGTCGTCATACCTCAATGGGTTTGTTTTAAGGGTGAAATGTTGATTAGTCCGCAGATCATAAATCCAGAGTTTATCAGTCCAGGGCTTTTCACTCGCAGGTTTTCTATCGAAGAAAAGAACATTTGCCTTTACTCCCTGGGCATAAAATATCCCTGTGGGAAGCCTTAAAAGTGTGTGAACATCACATTCTGCAAGAAGTTTCTTTCTAATCGTTTCCCCGGCACCACCTTCAAAGAGGACATTGTCAGGAACAACGATACCCACTTTCCCGTTAATCTTTGTAATGGTTTTTACGTGTTGGAGAAAATTGAGTTGTTTGTTTGAAGTCGTAGCCCAGAAATCCTGGCGCTCATAGACCAGAGTTTCTTTGTCTGTCTTCCCTTCGCCATTGACGATGGTGATACTACTCTTTTTACCAAAGGGAGGATTGGTGAGGACTATATCGAAACGCTCTCCAGGGTCAGAAATAAGGGAATCGCCAACTTCAATTGGGCTTTCATCCCCTCCGATACCATGAAGGAAAAGATTCATTACACAAAGTCTTACAACTCCATCGACGATATCTTTCCCTTTAAAGGTGTTATACTTTAAGAACTTCTTCTGCTCCTTATCAAGAGAATAATTCTTAACAATGTAATCGTGGGCGGCCAAAATAAATCCCCCAGTTCCGCAGGCAGGGTCACAGATGGTTTGCCCTGGCTCTGGACGTATTACTTCGACCATCGCTTTAATGAGGGGTCTGGGAGTAAAATATTGCCCTGCACCACCTTTAACATCCTCTGCGTTTTTTTGGAGAAGCCCTTCGTAAATATCTCCCTTTACATCAATGTCGAGACCAACCCATGTTTCGTCATTGATGAGTTCAATAAGGCGCTTGAGTTTGGCAGGGTCTTGAATCTTGTTTTGAGATTTCCTGAAAATGACCCCCAGCATCCCCTTTTCTTTGCCCAGACTTTCAAGTATGTGCCGATAATGGACTTCCAGGGCATCCCCGTCTTTTTTAAGGAGGCTCTCCCAATCAAGCCCCTTTGGAATTGTAGAAGGCTTATTGAATGGTGGTTTGGTCTGCTCGTCGGCCATTTTCAGGAATAGGAGATAGGTCAACTGCTCAACGTAATCCCCATAACTTACTCCATCATCACGAAGGACGTTGCAGTAATTCCATAGCCTTTGAACAATGGTAGAGGATTCCGTTGCCATTATGCCATCCTCCTCATAGCTCATACTGCGTAAAACACCTTCCCATTCTTTGCATAATCCGAGATCAAGGATGTCCCAGATTCCAATTCTTTAGGAGTCATTGTAAGAATATCAAGGGGGATTAGAAATATTTTTATAGTCATAATTTCAGCTTCCTTTGTAAGTTGCGCTCTTTCAAAAATATCCTTTCCTTTAAAATCAGGGGAGACAATTACAACATCTATATTGCTTTCCTCAGTAGCTTTCCTTTTAGGATAGGAACCGAATACGATAACTTTTGAAATATTCAGTCCTTTTTCTTTCAGACACTTTGTCAGGAAATTAAATACTTCTTTTACTGTCCTTTTAGCCATTTTAATATATCCTTGGACAATTTTATGTTGCATATACAACTTCGCCCGATTTTGAGTATTCAATAATATCTGAACTTCCTTTTTCCCACTCCTCTGGAGTCAAAGCAACAGCCTCTATTGGTTCAAAAACTTCATAAATCGCTTCCGAAAGGATGTCTATTCTTTCCCAGTAATCTCTACCAGCAAAATCCTCTGAAACAACAACAACATCAATATCGCTTCCTTCTCGATAGGTGTCCAATGCATAAGAACCGAAAAGTATCATTTTATTTATCCTTAAACCCTTGCCCTCTAATACCTTTCTGAAAGCTGACAAAATATTTAATACTGCTTTTTTATCCATTCCAAAACCTCCTTACCCTTTGCAAGGATTTCGCTTACTGCCGGCTGTGTAAAATCTTTTTGAAGTTTACTTAATTCCTCAGGATATCTTGTAACAACACTCGCTTCATTAATTTTTACTATAAATCTTCCAATAGATTCATCAGGTTTTATACCAATACTGTTCAGGAAATAAATTAAATTATGTGTTTTAGGTGGTATTTGCTGCAATCTCTTTTGATATAGACCTTTTAATGCTTTCTCAATTGCAAGATGGCACATAAAGACAGCATAAAAATACCTTCCACCGTTCAACATAAATTCTGCCGTTTCCATATCATAGTCAGCCTGTCTTAACCATTCGTCTGCCTCTTTTGGCATAAACCTTTCTCCTTTTGATATTTTACCTTTTTAGTTTTTAATTGCCTATTTGATTTAATCCGCTCTAAAAGGACGCTTGCTGGTTCGTCCGTGGGGTCTTGGGGAACTAACTTTCCTTCAAATGCCCGCTTCAAAATGCTCTGCCGTAATCTTTCAGATTGTTTAAGGCTCTGCTCTACAATTTTCTCAAGGTTATCAGCAATAGAAAAACGTCTCTCTACTTCTTCAAGGATCCTATCTTGTTCGTTAAGTGGAGATAGGGGGATCTCAATATTTTTTAATTGATCAACTTTTATAGCGTTAAATGTTGTGCCTGTTCCTTGGTTAGCAATTTTTTGTTCAAATGCTCTCATTAGATAAAGAATAAAAAGGGTTTTTATTCCACCTAATATCCGAATAGATGCAAGTCCTCTCCCTATACATGACCTCTCAGGGCAGATGTTAGTTGGGCCAACAGGGGCCCTCACAGAGATAAGAACATCTCCTTTTTCTGCAATTTTTTTCGGAGACGAACACCATTTTCGAGGAGTAGGGTAAAAATTACCAAACTCTAATTTGCCTTGATAGAAAGGGAGTCCGTTCTCATTTTCATTATAAGTTGATGATGGGGGAGATTGTCCCATAATTATTTCAGAAATTTCTCCTAATCTTGTCCATAACCATCCCTCTGGTAATTCAGGCAATTCAGATGTATCTACTGGAGGTAATTCCTTGAATTTCCCTTTGGCTTCTTTTTTGCGTTGTTCTTTTATTCTTTCGAGAAGGACGGAGGCGGGTTCAAGTTCTTCTTTATGAGCTTCCCGCCATTGCTGGGTGAGTTTTCCTTCAAAGGCATACTTCAAAACTGCCTGACGATAGCGTTTAAGTTGAGTCTTTATCTTCTTTAATGCTTCTACACCAGCATCCAGCCTGGTAAAAAGTTCCTCAATCTTGGCAACAATACGGCGCTGTTCAGGAAGTGGAGGAATTGGGATTTGGAGATTGGAGATTTGAGATTTGGAGATTGCGGAAAAGGTACTTCCTGTTCCAATATTAGCAAGCTGAGATTCTATTGACCTCAGATAGTAGAAAACAAATTTATAGGCATCATTAAAAAAATATCTAATCGCAGCCAAACCTCTTCCAATACAAGCAGTTTCTTGACATATATTTGTAGGTCCAACGGGAGCTCTCACAGAAAGTAAAATGTCGTTCTTTTGAGCTATTTTAAGTGGTTTACTACACCATTTTCTCGTCGTCGGGGAAATATCCCCGAATTCCAATTTGCCTTGATAAAAAGGCAGCCCTTTCTTTTCAGTATTATAATAGTTTGATGGAGGTGATTGTCCCATAATCACTTCACAAACATCACTAATTCTTGCAATTTCCCAATTCATTTCTTAATCTACTAATCTAACAATTCGGTATCTCAAATCTTTCTATTTTTAGCGGTTTTTCTTGACGCCGTAAAAATAGAAGTTAATTCATTTGCTTCTTTTATTA